>JAKALX010000139.1 GCA_021823905.1 Chloroflexota bacterium
TCCGATCTGATGGCGAAGGCGGCCTCGCCGGCGGTCATCTCCGGAGCGACCACGTCAGTGCCGAGGCCCCGCGCCGGAGACGCCATTTTCAGGCCCGTCGCGAGGAGCGCCGCCTCGAACTTCGATGTCCCCGCCGTCCGCAGGTCTGCCGCGGCGACCAACAAGTCGACGAACCGCTGTGCGCGGCCAACCGCGTCACCGTCGACTTCGACCTCGACGCGCTGGAGGCGGACGGGTACGTCTTCGGCCACCGGAATCGCTGTGTCATCGAGCGCGATTTCACCGAGGCGCCCGCCCTCGTCGAGCAGCTCGAACGTGGTGCGGTTGGTGCGCAGCGAGAAGATCGAAACAAGCTCGTGGCGGCCGCCGATCAGCCGGATCATCTCGCCGCACGCTCCCGGGGCCGACGAAGGCGCCCCCGCGTCTTCGAGCAACAGGGGCTCGGTCAGCTCGGTGCGCGAGCGCATGGAGCCGACGGCGTCGGCCATCGACTTCAGGGTCAGCTCGGCCTCACTTGTCTTTCGGCGAACGCGGCAGGTGAAACGAGCGCGGTGGATGCGCCAGTCGGCGGTGTCGAAATACGTGTCGCCGAGCTGCTTCGACGATCCCGGCACGACGCGGTAGCCGGGAACATTGGCTGATTGCAGCCAACGAAGCACCCGCTCGAGATCGGGCGCGGCGAACTGCCATTCAACTTCGAGATTCGAGGTCGCGCCGCCGCTTGTCATCCTGGACCAATCATAGTCCGGTTGGCCTTGTGGGCGGCGGCGCGAAGGTGGCGATTCGCGGCGACCGGGGTCACCCACGTAGAATCGCCTCACGCGCTCCCGCCCGCCGGCTGGAGCTTCTCTGGAGGTGGCTCGGATGGTCATGGCACTCGACGGCGTCAAGGTTCTCGATCTCTCGCGGCTCGCGCCCGGTCCGCACTGTTCGATGCTCCTGGCCGACTTCGGCGCGGACGTGCTCCTCGTCGAGGCCGTGCCCGGATCGTCCGAGAAGCTCGGCGGATCGAGGGCGCTGAGCGACAACGCGCAGCGCGCCGCCGCCTACAACGCCCTCGGCCGCGGCAAGCGCTCGATGGCGCTCAACCTGAAAGACGAAGCGGCGCGGGCGATCTTCTACGAGCTGGTGAAGAGCGCCGACGTGGTCATCGAAGGCTTCCGGCCGGGCGTGGTCAAGCGGCTCGGCGTTGATTACGACACGCTCGCCAGGATCAACCCGCGCATCGTCTGCTGTTCCGTCTCGGGATTCGGCCAAACCGGGCCGTACAGCAACCTCGTTGGCCACGACATTAACTACATCTCTGTCGGCGGCGCGCTGGGCGTCACGGGCCGGCCCGGATCCGCGCCGGCGATCCCGGTGAACATCATCGCCGACTTCGCCGGCGGAGGGCTGACCGCCGCCTTCGCGATCTGCGTCGCCCTGCTTGCCCGCGAGAAGACCGGCCGCGGCCAGAACGTCGACGTTGGCATGAGCGACGGGGTGATGTCGCTCATGACCATGGCATTCGGGATGTACTTCTCCACCGGCGTGCCCGTGCGTCCGGGCGACTCGATGCTGAACGGCGCCGTGCCCTGGTACAACACGTACCAGTGCAGCGACGGCCGCTGGTTCTCGATTGGCAGCATCGAGCCGCACTTCTACGAAGCGCTCATGCGCGTCCTCGGTCTCGATGAATACCTCGGCCGCCAGTACGAATCGTCGGCCTATCCCGAGATGTTTGCGAAGTACCGGGCGATCTTCGCCACCAGGACGGCGGACGAGTGGATGGAGCTGATGTCGCAGTACGACATCTGCGCGGCGCCGGTGCTCGAGATGGAGAACGCCGTCTCAAATCCGCACAACCTCGCCCGGCAGATGGTCATCGAAGTGGACTCTCCCGTCGGCAAGGTGAAGCAGATCGGCATCGCCCCGAAGCTCAGCGACACGCCCGGCAGGGTGCGGGCAACTTCGCCGCTCATCGGTCAGAATACCGATGAGGTATTGGCCGGATTGGGGTACGACGCGGCGCGGATCGCGGATCTGCGCGCGAAGGGCGTCGTCGGGTAGGCCGTCGGCACGGGGCGCGGACCGCCATTTCGCTCCGGCGGCTGTCAGCGTACGGGCGGCCCGAGCAGTGGCTACGAGCATCCGCCTGCGAAGGCCCGTGAATGGAGTTAGGCGGCACTGATCGGGCCGATTGGCCCCAGATTCGGTACCCATTGGGCCCCATTCCCAGATGACCGGGTTGGGCTAGCATGTGGCGTAAGAAGCTTCGTGCTCGACTAAATAGGATATGCTCTCGCAGAAGATTTACATTGACCGTCTTGTTTCATTAGGACATACTTAAATCGCAAACCCGGAGGGGTTCCGCCAATGGCCTTTTCCTTCCTCGTCACCCTCCGCGAAGGCGTCGAAATGGCGCTCATCGTCGCCATCCTCCTCGGCTACCTCCGCAACGTTGGCCAGCGCCGGCATTTCCGCGAGGTGTGGATCGGCGTCGTCCTCGCGGCCGTCGTCTGCGTCGCCGTCGGAGCGGTCCTCGAGCTCGCCTCCAGGGAGATGGACAAGCGGGTCGTCGAAGCGTTCGAAGGCTTCACGATGATCTTCGCGGTGATCGTGCTCACCGGCATGGCGCTGTGGATGCGCCGCCAGGCCGCCGGGATCTCGGCCGAGCTTCGCGCGCAGGTCGATCAGGCGCTCAGCAAAGGCTCAGTTGCCGCGATCGTTCTGCTCGCCGCCAGCTCCGTTGGCCGGGAGGGCCTTGAGACCGCGCTCTTCCTCTTCGCTGGATCGACAACCGGCGGCTCCGGCATGCTGTTTGTCACCGGCGGCATCCTCGGGTTCGCCCTTGCCGCCGCTATCGGCGTTGGCATCTACCACGGCTCGTCGCGCCTCCCGCTGAAGCCGTTCTTCATGGCCTCGGGGATCATGGTCCTCGTCCTCGCCGCCGGCCTGCTTGCGAACTCGGTCGTCAAGCTCTATGAGGCCGCGATCATCACCAACCTCGGCAACCGGCCCTGGGACACCGACCACCTCCTCTCGATCACCTCGACCGGCGGCAAGTTCCTGAATACGCTCCTCGGCTATGATTCCGCGCCGTCGTTGCTGCAGATCGGGTTGTACTGGTCGTACCTCGTCCTGACGCTCGGGGTGTTCCTCTTCATGCCCACCGGACCGCGGCCGTCACGCGCCCGTGCGCGCCCGATCGCCGAGAGCACGCCGCCGGCCTGAGCTGTTCGCCGTCCATCACGCCCTCAATCTTTATCGGAGGACTCTTCATGTCCCGTCTCGTTCTCTGCGCCCTCGCGACCGTATCCGCCGCCACCCTTCTCGCCGCTTGCGGAGGTGACTCCGGACCCCGGAGGACGATCCAGATCCAGCAGACCGACGACGCCTGCACTCCTGCCACGATCGACGTCCGGCCGAAGGAGCCCATCACCTTCGAGGTCAAGAACGACGGCAAGAAGGACCGCGAGATCGAAGGTATCGAAGGCACGAAGCTCGAAGAAGTGATCGTTCCCTCTGGCCGCACGCGAAACGTCGACTACGACGCGCCGGACAAGGAAGGAATCCAGAAGATCAAGTGCTATGTGCCGGGCGGCAGCACCACGATCATCGAGGTGAAGGTCAGCGGCCCGGCCGTTTCTGGCGGCAGCGGCGCACGAAACGACGGCGCCGCAACGAGCCTCAAGACCAACAAGAAGGCGAGCGACACCGTGACCGCGAAGCTCGACTCGATGACCATCACGGTTGACAAGGCGGTCGTCGCAAAAGGCCCCACGAAGTTCGTCGCCACGAACGTGAACGCGAAAGACGTCCACGAGCTCGTTGTCCTCAGAGTGAAGGGGGAAGATCTCGAAGCCGTCGGCGAGATTGAGGACGTCGATCCCGGAAAGACGGCTGATATGGTGCTCGACCTTCCGCCGGGCGATTACCTGCTCGCCTGCCTCATCGCCCCCGGAGAGCATGGCTCGACGGTCAGCCACTACCAGTCCGGGATGAAACTCAACTTCAAGGTCACCAGCTGAGGGAACGGGCGCCTCTCACCGGCGCGGCGGCAGCGCTGCCGTCCCGTGCATGACGTCGGTCAGGATCTTCGAGCGCTCCGTGCCGCCCACAAACACAGGCTTGTACTCGTCGACGATGTGGTAGGGGACCATCCGGACGTTCGCCAGCTGCGTTCCCCAGAAGCTCGCCTCAAGCAGATAGCCTTCGGTGTGATCGGGCGTATGCACCTGATCGAAGATGAAGTTCCCGAGGGCATACGACACCCAGGTGTTGCCGATCACCTCGACCGGCTGGACGTGGTGGCCCTGGTTGCCCACAACGAGGTCGGCGCCGGCCGCCGCGGCGGCCCGTAACGCCTTGATGCTCCGCGGGCTTGCTTCGTGCGTGTCTTCGTAGCCGGTCTGCACCTGAACGATCACGACGTCCGCCTGCTGCTTGAGCTTCCGGATGGCGGCTTCGAAGCGCGTCAGATCGAGCATTTCAGCCGGCTTGTAGAAGGCGGGCTCCTGCGGCCGGGCGTTCTTCTCGTCCTGATAGCTGTCGTCGAGCGGCGCGGTCCCCGGCTCGGTAGCGGTTGCCTCGAAGTCTTCAGCGGCGATGTCGTCGAAGCCGAGGACACCGAACTTCACGCCGTTCACGTCGAAGATAGCCGGTGCGAGCGCCTCGTCCAGGTTATTGCCGCCGCCGGCGGTCTTGATCCCGGCCTGGTGGAGCAGATCGAGGGTTCGCAGGAACGCGCGGCTGCCGCAGGCCCCGGCCTGGCCGCAATCGAACACGTGGTTCGTCGCGACGGTCACTTCGTCGATCCCGGCGAGCGTGAGTGCCTGGATGACCTCTGCGGGAGAGGTCAGGTTCGTCGTGGGCACGCAGCGATACGGCGTGGCGAAGTCGGTAATACTGCCGTCGAGCGAACCAAGGGCGAGATCGGCGGCGGCGAGATAATCGCCGACCGGTCCCCGCAGCGCGGCCGCCCAGTCGCCGGTCGCCCGGATCGCCACCAGGGAACAGCGAGACTGGAGGATGTCACCGGTGGCGACGACGCGGGTGACGGCTGGCAGCCTGGCGGTCAGCGCTTGCTGCAACCGTGGCAGGGCGGCTCGGCCGGCGGCCGAAACCGCGCTGATCTGGACTCGCTCGACGAACGGCCAGGCCGCGGGATCCCCGCGTCCCCGAACCAGGTCGGCCGAATCGATCGCCAGCGCCATCTGGCCGGGCCGAACCTCGCTCAATGGGACAAACGCAAGCAGCCCCGAATCCCACGTCATCGCCGCCCGAAGCTCCTCGTAGGTGGCGAACGTGGCCGCGGGCGCCGCTCCGGCCACGAAGCCGAGCACCACGGCCTGGTCTGCCGGCGGGCCGCCGATGACGAATCTCGCCTTGCCTGCTACCCCGCCGACGTCCTTCCAGTTCGTCGTCCGGCCGCTTACGAGCCCGTCAAGCTGCTCGCGGCTGAGCGCGTCGACCCCGGCGCCGATCGCCGCCACGGGCACGAGGTAGCGGTGGACGACGCCGGCGACGCCGGCGCTCTGGTCGATCTCCAGGTCGGGCTGCCTGCCTGCCTCCGCCGGTTCGAGCGGCGGATCGGCGAAGCCGGGCGGCAGCGATCCGACGAAGGCAAGCGTGCGCGGCGTGGAAGGTGGGGCTGCCTCTGCGGTGGCGCGGCCTTCGGAAGCCGCGGCTACCGGTTGGTGTCCGCGATCCGCGATCACATGCGCGAGTGCGGCGACGCTTCCAACGAAGGCAACGAGCGCCAGGGCGAACGCGGGACGCCAGACGCCCCGGCCGCGAGGTGTCGGCTCGCCTGCAGCCATGACCGGCCGATCTTCGGTTGATGTCTCCCCGCCGTCAAAGACGAGTGTCTACGCTGCGCCCGCGTACCAGCGGTCGGGAGCGCCCGAGGCGGATTCGATGAAGGTGAAGGCGCGTTCGAGGACGCGGTCGATTCCGCCGCAGGAGACTTCCACCGCCTCGAGATCCCGTGGCAGCGGCCCCGGCTCGCCGTGGTCCACGTCGTAGCCGCAGTACAGCCCGTAGTGGAGTACCAGCCGGTTCGCCTGGGAGATTATCCCGGCCAGGCCGTCGTTCTCGGGAGTGAGGCGCTCGTCGTGGTGGCAGCGCACCGCGTCGATGAGGTGCGGTGGGAACTTCCAGCGCTCTCCGAGGGCACCGCCAACGTCGTCGTGCGCGTAGCCGGTCAATTTGATCTCCGCGAGGTGGAGGGGCATGCCGGTGTTGCAGGCCATTCGAACCGCTTCGTAAAACTCGTCCGGCATGGTCTGCCGCAGGACGAGGCGGCCGATGTCGTGGAGTATGCCGGCCGTAAAGCCGTCTTCGGGGCGGGCGACGCGGGTCTTCTTCGTCAACGCCTCCGCGGTGACGGCGACCGCCACGCTGTGGCCCCAGAAAAGATCGATGTTGAACGGATCGTCCGGACGCTGCTGCTGCTTAAACGTGCTCATCAGGCTCGCGCCCACGGCGACCTGGCGAACCTGCTTGAAGCCGAGCATCACCACCGCCTCGCGAACGGTGCTGACCCGGCGCGCGAAGCCGTAATAGGCCGAGTTCGAGATACGGATCAGCTTCGCGGTCAGGGCCTGGTCCGTAGCCAGCACCTGCGCGAGGTCCATCGCGCTGGTGCGTTCTTCGTCGGCCATGCCCATCACCCGCGCGGCAACCGCGGGCAAGGGAGGGAGTTCGTCGATCCGATCGAGCAGAGTTTCGGCGTCCATGTGCATCCCCTTTCAACTATCGACGCCAATCGCTCCCGGCTAAACAGCCGGATCCCGTCTGCAACCGGTTCCGCCACTGCCACCGGGGAATCCCTTACGCCCACGGCTCACACTCGGGGCACTCGACCGCAGACGCCGTTCCTGTAGGCTTTCGCCGACTTCGAGTTGGGAGAACTGGAATGAATCTGCAGGGCAAAGTCGCCGCGGTGACCGGCGGCGCCGCCGGCATCGGCCGAGGGATCGCGCTTAAGCTCGCGCGCGAAGGTGCGTCGGTCGCGATCAGTGACGTCGATGAGGCGGGCGCCCGCGCCGCCGCCAACGAAATCGCCGAGGAGACGGGCGCCCGCACCCTGGGTATGGGCTGCGACGTCCTCAAGAAGGCAGAGATCGACGCGTTCGTGGCGGCTACCGCCGGAAAGTTTGGCCGGTTCGACGTCATGGTCGCGAACGCAGGGATCGCGATCGGCGTCCGCGCGCTCGACACGACCGAGGAGCAGTGGGACCGGACGATGGCGATCAACGGCCGCGGCGTAATGCTCTCGAACCAGGCTGCCGCCCGCCAGATGATTGCCGAGGGCCACGGCGGATCGATCGTCAACCTCGCTTCGATCGCGGCCCTCAACGGCGTTTCGCCGACCCTGATGGCCTATTGCGCCTCCAAAGGCGCCGTCATGCAACTGACCAAGTGCTTCGCCCTCGATCTCGCAGCCGACGGCATTCGGGTCAATTCCATCGCGCCCGGCCTCGTCGACACGGCCATCTGGGGCAAGATGTTCAACCAGCCCGAGATCCTCGAACGCGGCATGCGTCAGAACATGGCCGCATCCGTGCCACTCCAACGCATGGCGACGCCGGACGACGTCGCCAGGATGGCCGCGTTTCTTGCGAGCGACGAGTCAGACTACATAACGGGTCAGCTCTTCGTCGTCGACGGGGGGCGGACCGTGGGATTGGCGAGCGCCGCGCGATAGGCCCGCTGGGCCGCCGTTCCCTCAGACCAACTGCTGGTGACCAGTGCGGGCGCGGGGTGAGCCGCCGGCTGCTTCTCCTGCTCCCAGAGCAGCCGTTCGCTCTCCGTCCACGGAGGACCCCAGTTTGGCCCGGCTCCGCGTGGCAGCGACGTAGCCTCTGTGGGGTCCCGCGCTGGCTCATCGATCACTCGCCCGCACGAAAGGCACGCAACGGCGTGGTGGTCGCGGTAGACGGACCGCGAGCCGCAGCGCGGACAGGTCATGACTGCTCGCGCTTCTGCCGTTGCGCCTCCATCTCCTGCTCCATCGTTGAGCGCATGCGTGCCTCGTCCTGGCTCGAGATAGACGGCGGCGCGCCTTTCGACGATTCCTTGCCAGGGTGGGCGCTCAGCCACTCCTCGTGGGTCTTCTCACGGCCGATCAGTTTCTTGAACCATCCCATGGCAGCCCCTTCCACGAGCAACCCGTCGCCGGGTGCTCTCGGTAGAAGGTACACCCCCGCGCAAGCGTCCGGGGCAAACCGGCGGCGATGCTGGCTCACCGTGGTGGCGTTCGACGCCGGTACATGCCCAGCGCGAACGAGCGCAACTTCAGGATTCGCTCGTGAAGATCCCGTACCGACGGCCGCCGTGGAGGCGAATCGGTCAGGGCCCGCAACGCCTCGCCGAAGCCCTGACGCAGCGGCTCGCCGTGACCGGGACAACCCGCTCCGATCTCCAGCGCCGCGAACGAGCGCAGCGACTGCTCGTAGCGATTCCGATCGGCGTGGGATTGCGCCAGTGGGCGGCTTAACCGTTGCCCGTGGCTGATGACGAGGTCCCCGGTGAAAACCGCATTCGCACCCGTCGACACGAAGCAGTACGAGCCAGGCGTGTGCCCCGGCGCCGGCATGGCGACGATTCCCGGCAGCACCTCGCTCTCGCCGTCGAGCGGGAGGTCGACCGCAACCGCGGCGGCGCGCCGGTGCAACAGCCAGCCAATAACGACGCGCGTGACGTGGGACCGCCCGGTATGTACGTCTATCAGCCAGCCGCCGTCGCGTCCTCGAACGCAGTCCGCGCGGCCAGCAACCACCCGGGCGCCGGTCTGTTCGCGGACCGCCGCGGCCGAACCGACATGGTCGAGATGCTGGTGAGTAAGCAGGATCAGGGCCAGCGGCCGCCCATTCCCAACTGCGGCGAGCTCGCTGACGATC
>JAKALX010000140.1 GCA_021823905.1 Chloroflexota bacterium
ACGTCGCACTCGTGGGCGCGAAGATCTTCGAAAACCTGGACAAGCTCGTCCTCCGTCTCGCCCAGCCCGACCATGACGCCGCTCTTCGTGACACAGCCCGGATCAAGGCGCCTGGCGCGTCGAATCAACTCCAGGCTGCGCTCGTAGACAGCCTGGGGGCGGACACGCCGGTAAAGGCGCGGAACGGTCTCGGTATTGTGGTTGAGGATCTCGGGTTGTTGTTCAAGCACGAGCGCGAGGGCATCCCAGTTGCCGCGAAAATCCGGGATGAGCACCTCGATCGTGGTCTGAGGGGCGAGCCGGCGCGACCAGTGGATCGTCTCCGCGAAGATGTCGGCGCCGCCGAGCTCGAGTTCGTCGCGATTGACGCTGGTGATCACCGCGTGCCGCAGCCCCATGCGGGCGATCGCGGCGGCAACCCGCGCGGGCTCGCCGTGGTCGACGGCGCCCGGCCGGCCGGTCGCGACCGCGCAGAAGCCGCACGAGCGGGTGCAGACGTCGCCCAGGATCATGAAGGTGGCAGTGCCGCGGCTCCAGCAATCGCCGATGTTCGGGCAATGCGCCTCTTCGCACACCGTGTGCAGCTGCTGGCCGCGCATCAGCTCCTGCACGCGGGCGTACTGGCCACCCGCGGGGAAGCGGACCTTCAGCCAGGGCGGACGTTCGGGGCCGGCGACCGTCATGAAGCCACCTTACCCCCGGCGGCAGAACGGCCACAACCGCCGCCACGGCCCGATCTGCTGGATCGAACGGCGCGTTCGCCGCAAACGGGCCAGAATCTACCCGTACGGGGGGATACGACCGGTGTTCATGACAGATGCGACAACGGATGCCCGCAACTTCGTGTTCGCCGGGTTCGTCGCCTACTTTGTGATCGAGCTGGTCGCGACACGCTCGCGAAACAGCAACCGCGACATCGGTTCGACGGCCGACAGCGGGTCGCTCGTCGTGATCGTCGCCGTCCTCTCCGGCACGTTCGCCCTGGCCGGTCTGGCCCGGAGCTTCGCGGGGTGGCTGGAGCCTCCAGGTTCCGCGCTCGCCTGGGCGCTTGCGGGAGCGGCGGTCTGCGCGGCGGGCGCGGCGCTTCGAGCGAGCGCCGTCGCGAGGCTCGGCCAGGCGTACAACACGGTCGTCACCATCCAGCCAGGACAACGCCTGATTACGGATGGGCCCTACCGTTTCGTACGCCACCCTGCCTACAGCGGCCTGATCGTGATGCTCGCGGGAGTCGGCATTTCCGTGGCAAACACCGGCGCGCTGGCCGCGTGCCTGGTTCTTCCTCTGCCGGCACTGCTCTACCGGATCCGGGTCGAAGAACGGGCGCTGTCCCAGGCGATGGGCGACTATCTGGGCTACGCACGAGACCGCAAGCGGCTGATCCCGGGCGTCTGGTAATGCGCCGGAGCTCGGAGGGAGATGGCGACGTTGACCGAGCACATTCTGATAAGAAACTCCTGATGGAAGATCTCCCGCAGCGCGGAGAGGAGGACGTGTCATGACAGACGCAGCGATTGTGGTTTCCAACCTCCGCGTGGTCCGGGGCGGGGCCGTCGTTCTGCCCGGGCTCTCGCTGGAGATTGCGCGCGGCCGGGTGACGGGGCTGCTCGGCCCGAGCGGGTGCGGCAAGACTACCCTGATGCGGGCGATCGTCGGCGTGCAGATCGTGGCGGGCGGCACGATCAGTGTCCTCGGCGAGCCCGCCGGATCGCGGCAATTGCGGAGCCGGGTGGGATACGTCACGCAAGCGCCCTCCGTCTACGGCGACCTGACCGTGCGGGAGAACCTTGGCTACTTTGGGCGAATCCTGCGGGCAGGGCCCGGTGCCGTCGATCGCGCGATCGAAACCGTTGGCCTAGCGGGATTCGGAGACCGGCGCGTTGGAAACCTCTCGGGAGGACAACTCGCGCGCGTCTCGCTGGCAACGGCGCTGCTGAACGAGCCGGAGGTGCTGGTGCTCGATGAGCCCACCGTCGGGCTCGATCCGGTGCTGCGCCGCGACCTCTGGAAGACCTTTCGGGTGCTCGCAAGCGGTGGCGCCACGCTCCTCGTTTCAAGCCACGTGATGGACGAAGCCGAACGCTGCGACGAGCTCGTCTTGATGCGCGAAGGACGGGCGCTGGCGACCGGAACGCCCGCCGAGCTACTCCAGAGGACCGGCGCACCAAGCATCGAAGGCGCGTTCCTCTCGCTCATCGATTCCGCCGCGGAGGCGACGCGATGAACGCCAACAATACCGCCGCGACCGCCATCCGCGTCCTCGGGCAGTTGCGCCGCGATCCGCGCACAATCGCGCTGCTGCTCCTGGTGCCCGTGGTCCTCGAAGTGCTCATGAAGCTCGTGTTCTACCACCAGGATCGCGTGTTCCAGCGCGTCGGCGTGCCCCTCCTGGGCATCTTCCCACTCACGTCGATGTTCCTCGTCACGTCGATCACCATGCTCCGCGAGCGGACGAGCGGGACCCTGGAGCGGCTGATGACCATGCCGGTCGGGAAGCTCGATCTGTTGCTGGGCTACGGCCTGGGGTTCGCTTCGCTGGCCGTCGTCCAGGGTGTGATTGTCTCGCTCGTGGCCTTCGGCGTGCTCGACCTGCAGGTGGCCGGGCCGAAGTGGGCCGTCGTGGCGCTGGCGGCGCTGAACGCGACGCTGGGCACGGCCATGGGCCTGTTCGTCAGCGCCTTCGCGACGACCGAGTTCCAGGCCGTCCAGTTCATGCCGATGTTCCTCTTCCCGCAGATGCTTCTCTGCGGCCTGATCGCGCCGCGCGACCAGATGATGCGCGGGCTTGAGCTGCTCTCCGATGTGCTCCCCATGACCTACGCCTACGACGCCCTCGTCCGCGTCTCGGCCGACGGCGCCCTCGAACGGAAGCTGGTGCTGGACGTGGTCATCCTGTTTGGGGCCGCGCTCCTCGCTCTCGGGCTCGGGGCAGCGACCCTGCGGCGGCGGACCGGGTAAGGACCTCGCCCCTCAGATCTTATCCGTTATGTAACGACTGACGAGCCGGGCGGAGCCCGCCGCCGCGAACGTGCCGGGCTCCTGCTCGAGCAACCAGCGCCCAAACCCCGCGTCGCTGGCGCCGTAGGGGCGGCTGGCCGCCCGGTAGCCCCCGACGCACGCCTCCCACACAGCGTCCGCCTCGATCCCGAAACCAATCTCATGATGGTGCGCGACCGCGCGGCGAAGCGTCTCCACCAGCCGCGCTGGCGGAAGCTGGCGAAAAACGCCGAAACTGCCGGCCGGCGAGACATCGCCGCGCGATTGCCGCAGAAGGCGCTGGCCGAGCAGGTCGGCGAACTCGCGCTGGCAATCACCGCAGAGGCCGTTCGCGCGAAGCAACCCCGATTCGTCTGCCGGACGGAAACACCATGCACAGTGCGGACCAGGCGGAACTTCGTCCATCGCCGGATCTCCCGGCGCCACCGGCGGGGAACGCGTGGCGCCAGGGCCGAGTGTCGTCTCGCTGCCTGGAGCTGATGCCGGTCGCATGGATCGGACTGCGGGGCCGTTCGGACGTTCCGGCGCGCCGCGGTTCCGATAAGGTCCAAAGGTAGGGGATGAAGACTGGAGGGCAGCCATGCCTGGAATCCGGCAGGTGCGGGTGCTGCCGACAGACGGCCGCTGGTGCATGTGGACCGCGAGCGGGCAGATGGAGTGGTTCGCCGACCAGTCTACCGCCATCAGGACCGCCACCCTCTGGGCCTCTGCTCACCGTCCAGCCGAGGCCGTGCTCGAGGAGCCGGGGCAGCCCCCGCGGCTTCTCTGCTCCTACGGTGATTCCGAGAAGGCGGGATGCGACGACGCGGTGGCGGAGGCCGGCGATCGGCGGCAACAGTCCGGCTGAGCGATCAACCGCCGATGCGCTGGTGCTTCTTCTCCGCCGCCTGCTCTTCCGCGCGGCCCGTGCTGATCTGCGATTCAGCCGTGGCCCGGGCGGCGCGCTCTTCTTCGGCCTGCCGCGCCCGTTCCTTGCGCCAGTCGTCGAGCGAGTTATCCCGCCAGGTTGCTGACTTTGCTTCGGGCGCGTCTTCTTTGCGAGACGCCCGCCAGGCCGCGATCGCGCCGATGACCATCGCGACAGGCAGCCCAACCGCGCCGAACAGTTGAAAGATGTTCACGCTTCCAGTGTGGCCTACCGCCGCGGGCCGCGCCAGCCGTCCACGACGAACGTGAAGACGAGTTGGCCACGACCGGCAAAAACGCCGGGCTATGCCATCCCGCCGGCGGCGAGCAGCGCGGCGATCTCGTCGTCGCCGAGGCCGGCAATCTCCGTGAGAATCTCGACCGAATGCTCCCCGAGACATGGCGCGGGGAAACGCGGGCCGCTGTCGTAGCCGCTGATACGGAACTGGTGACCCTCGTAGGGAACGAGGCCCATCTCCGCGTGCTCGAGCGGGTGGAAGAAGTTCCGGTGGGCGAGCTGCGGGTCGCGCAGGAGGTCGCTCGATCGCTGGACGGCGCCGGCGGGGACACCCACCGCCTGGAGCGCCGCCATCAGCTCGTAGCGATCGTGGGTGCGCGTCGCCTCGTCGAGGCGCTGGTCGAGTTCGGCTGACTGTGAGAGCCGGCCCTCCAGCGATTCGAGCGCCGGGTCCATCGCCCAGGCGGGGCTGCCCAGGAAACGCCGGAGCGCGAGCCATTGCTCATCGCTCTCGACGGCGATGGCGCACCACTGGTCGCCGCCCGCGCACCAGTAGATGCCGTGCGGCGCGGCGTAGGGCGAGCGGTTGCCCATCCGCCTCGGGACCGCGCCGCTGACCTGGTAGTCGAGCAGCTCCGGAGCGAGGAAATAGAGCGCGGATTCCAGTTGACCTTGCTCGATGTACTGCCCCTCGCCCGTGCGGCGGCGATGGTCGAGTGCCGCCATGACCGCGGCGCCGAGGAAACGCGGCGCGATCGTGTCGGTATACGCCGTCCAGGGTCCGCCTGGAGGACGGTCCGGCCAGCCGGTCACTTCGTAGAAGCCCGAGATGGCGCCGGCGTGATAGCCGTAGCCCGCGAGCGACGCCGCCGGACCCGTTTGCCCCATGAGGCAGGTGCTCACCATGATCGCGCCGGGATTGAGGCGTCGAACATCCTCGTACCCCAGGCCAAAGCGGTCCATCGTGCCGGGGGTGAAGGACTCGACGATCACGTCTGCCCAGGCGATGAGGCGCTTTGCGGCCTCCCGCGCTTCGGGAACCTTGAGGTTGAGGGCAACCGAACGCTTTGACGTGTTGAATGCCCCGAAAAACTGCGACCGGTTGGGGCCGAAGACGCCGTCCTTGAACGGCCCGCCCACCCGCAGGCGGTCCGGCGGGTTCGCGGTCTCGATGTGGACAACCTCGGCGCCATGGTCCGCCAGGTACTTCGCGGTGATCGGGCCGACCCCGATCCAGGAGAAGTCGGCGACCCTCAGGCCGGCGAACGGCAGAGCGCCCGGGGCGCCAGCGGGAGCCGCCGCGGCGGCCGGGCGCCGCTCAAGGAACGCGTCGAACGACGCGTCAGCCTCGCCAGGCCGCGGAACCGGATGGCGGTAACGGATCGGCGTCTTCGACGCGCGAACGAACGGGCCCGGCGACCGTACGCTGCCGTCGCCAGGGAGTGCGAGAGGCTGCCAGTAGGCGCGCGACTCGAGCTGAGGGAACGCCAGGACATCGCGAACGGTCGTCACCGGCGCGATCGTCACCGACTCCGGGATGCCCAGTTCGAGAAGCTCCTGCTTCGAATGCCTGGAGGTGTACCGGGCGATGGCGGCCATCACCTCGTCGTACGTCAGCTTCGTCGGCTGGCCGGAGAGGACGCGAACGTCGTAAGTGGGCCAGTCCTCGAGGGTGACCCACTCCCCCGGCACGACGCCCTCCGCAACCATCCAGCGCACCAGCGGAACCATCGTCGGCCCGTTGGCGACGAGGACAATCTCGCCGTCGCTGCACGGGTAGACGAGCGGGAGCGTGATTGTGCCGAGCTGCAGCGCCGACCCGCTGCGCTCGAAGTCCCTGCCCTGAATCGCGTGAGCGATCATCGCTTGGAGGCCGGTCCAGAACACGGCGCACTGCACCGAGACGTCGACGAACTGCGCTTCGCCCGTGGCCAGCCGCCGCCAGTGGCCGGCCATCGCCGCGACCGCGCACTCGGCGGCGGCGTGGAGCCACGCCTGCGGGACCGAAACGCGAACTGGCGGCCGATCGCCCTCGCCGATGAGCGCCGCCATGCCGCCCATGGCCGACAGCGTGAGGTCGGTTGCCCTGTAGGAGGCGTAGGGTCCGTCCTGTCCGAACGGAGTCACAGCAACATAGACGAGCCGGGGGCTCACGGCGCGCAGCGCGTCGAAGCCAAGCCCACGCGCCGCCATCTCGCCGGGCTCCATGTCTTCCACCAGGAAGTCGGAGGCCGCAACCAGCCGGAGGAAACGGGCCCGGCCCTCCTCGCTGTCGAGGTCGAGCGTGACGCTGCGCTTGTTCCGGTTAAAGGCGTGGAAACGGAGGCTCGCCATACCGGGATCAAGACCCGGCGCAAGCGGCTCGGCCTGGCGCGCCGCTCCTCCCCCGGGCGGCTCGACGCGAACGACCTCGGCGCCAAGGTCCGCGAGGATCATCGGCCCCAGATCGGCGTTGCCACGGGTGAGATCGACCACGCGATACGGGCTGAGCATCAGAGCCTCCTTCGGATGGGCGATTGTCGCCCACTGCCCGCCAGTTCCGCCAGAGGTGATCGTGGCATCCCCAATTCGCCCCTCGCACCACCACGGCACGGTGAACCAGCGGCAAAGAGACTGTTTGACCCAGCGGAAAGGCGTCGGTAGGTTGACAGAGATGGTGAGTCGTGCGGAGGAGGCGTCGTTCCCCGTTCGCCCTTCGCGGGCTCGGGCGCGCGCACGAACATTCGGCCTGACGCGGACGCAGCGGTTCCTGTTCGTCCTGGCGCTCGTGACGTTTGGGCTGGCCTCGACATACACGAGCATTGCGCTGCTGACGCGGGTCACACCCGCGCTCTTTCCGGGCAAGAATTTCACGAACCTCGTAAGCAACGTGGCCGTCATCGGGAAGCTTCCCCCGCTGCCAGGCATCTCGGCGCCGGATGAGAACAGTTCTTTTCAGAAGCGGATCAATCTGCTGATCATGGGCGTTGACCAACGGCCGCTGGGCCCGAACGCCGACAAGCTCCCCGACGAGATCCGCTACGGCGCGCGCACGGATACCTTGATGGTCGCGACGATCGACCCGGTGGCGAAGACGATGAGCTTCCTCGGCTTCCCACGCGACATGCTCATCGACATCCATTTGCCAGACGGGAGCAAGTACCAGGACCGGATCAACGCGTCGTTCATCGCCGGGCTCGACAGGGGCAAGACGGCGGATGCGGGCGCCGCGCAGCTCGAAAAGGACCTGAAGCTCGACTTCGGGATCGACATCAACTCCTACGTGCTGATGGACTTCACCGGCGTCGAGAAGCTGGTCGACGCGGTCGGTGGCGTGGACATCGACGTGCCAAACGACCTCGCGATCCCGGGCTGGTACTACAGCGACGACGACATCCATGGGGTCTTCGTCAGCTTTCCGCCGGGGAAGCAGCACGTGGACGGCTACCACGCCGTCGCCTTCGGGCGGAACAGGGACCCGAGCGACATGGCGCGGGTGAAGCGTCAGCAGGTGGTGCTCAAAGCCGCGCTGCAGAAGGTGTTCAACGAGGGACTGCTGAGCCCGAACACGTGGCCCGGACTCTGGGATGCCTACCACAGCACGATCAAGACAGACATCCCCTACGGCAAGATGGCCGGCTACGCGCTTCTCATGCAGGAGACCAACGGCCGCGCCAACTACTTCTCGGTCGGCGACCCCGTCGACGGGCGCCCGACGGTATGGGGTGTCACCACGGACGCCGGGGCATCCGTCCTCGAGTGGGACCCCGACAACGTGCAGTACTGGCTGAGCCAGACGTTCACAAAAGCGGCATACTCGCAGTCGTCCGTCGAGATTCAGAACGGCTACGGCGACGGCGGGGCTGCCCGAACGGCCTCGCTCGGCCGCTACCTGGCCTATTCCAAGGGCCTGCCGACGGTCTATTACGGCCCGGATCAGCCGCCGCAGCAGGAAACGACGATCACGCTCTACGCCGAACCGAAGCGCGTCCTCGCGGAAGACATCGCGAAGTGGCTGAACGTCCCCAAGGAGCAGATCAAGGTCGCCTCCAAGGGCGAGGACACGACGCTCCCGGACGTGGTGATTGTCGTCGGCCGGAACTACAAGATCCCCGGCAACTGAGCCGGCGGCCAGCGCGAGTGCGCTATGATGAGCGAGCTATGATCGCCAAGAAGCGGAGCGCGCTGAACCGCGAGCCAACGCCCGAACAGCTGGAGTTGATGCGGCGCGCGCAAGCCCCTGCGCGGAAGTACATTCCGAAGCAATCGAACGTCGTGGATGAGTTCATCGAGGAGCGAAGGCTGGAAGCGCTGGCGGAACTCCTGGACTGCCACGACCCGTTTGGCTTCGCTCGCGCAGGCGCGGAGGACGCTCAGCCTGGCACGCTGGAGGCAATCCGGGAGGCTCGGAGCATCATCCGCCAGCACGTGCCCGAAGGAACGTCTCTGGCGGGCGAATTGAGCGAGGATCGAGCGCGTGTCGGCGCCTGCGAGTGAGGCACAGTGGGTTCTGGATGCTTCAGCCATTCTCGCAGCGCTGAACGACGAGCCGGGCGGCGACAGGGCTGCCGAACTCGCACCCTTCTCGATCGTCTCCGCGGTGAACGTCGCCGAAGTAGTGGGAAAGCTTCTCGACCACGGCGTGTGGATGGACGAGGCGGTCCGCGTCGTCGTCG
>JAKALX010000141.1 GCA_021823905.1 Chloroflexota bacterium
AAGTATAGGTTGCTCTCGCAACGACTGTCTCGCCTGTGGGCGGTCGCGTCTTGGCCTCGTCCACGCCCTCGGGTAGAGTCGTGAAAACTCTCACACCCGCTCTGAAATGGACACCGAAAGAGGCCCCGCTTTGAATCGTGCCGCTGTCGCCGAGATCCTTACGCGCGCCCGCGAAAGCCAGCGCAGCACGCTGACCGTGACGGAAGCGGTCGCGATCTGCCGGGCATACGACCTGCCATTGCCGGACGACGGCGCCGCAAAGGACGCCGCATCCGCGGCCGCGGCCGCGGCTCGAATTGGCTACCCGGTCGCCCTGAAGGTCATCTCGGCGGACATCAGTCACAAGTCGGACGCGGGCGGCGTCAAGCTCAACCTGAAAAACGACACTGACGTGCGGCAGGCCTTCGGCGACATTGCCGCGAGCGCGAAGGCGTACGCGCCGGGAGCCGCGTTTGATGGCGTCCTCGTACAGGCGATGAGCGCCGGCGGGCGGGAAGTGATCGTCGGCGCCAGCACCGACCCGACGTTCGGCAAAGTGATCGCGTTCGGACTCGGCGGCATCCACGCCGAGGTCCTCCGCGACGTGACCTTCGGCCTCGCGCCAGTCAGCCCGGAGCGCGCCAGGGAGATGTTTTCGGAGATTCGTGGATACCCGATCCTCGCCGGGACGCGGGGCGACGAGCCCGTCGACTTCGAGGCGCTGGCCGGCGTCGTCTCGCGCGTCTCGCAGCTCGTGACGGACTTCCCCGAGATCGCCGAGGTCGATTTGAACCCCGTCTTCGCGACCCCGTCTGGAGCGGTGGCCGTCGACGCTCGCATCGTTGTGGGCGCCGTCGCAAACGAGCGGCCGCGGCCCGACACGGCCTCGATCGTCGCGACGATGCAGCGGACGATGCACCCGAAGTCGGTTGCCGTGATCGGCGCTTCGGCGGAGGAGGGGAAGATCGGGTATTCCGTCGTTCGAAACCTGCTCGACGGCGGCTACGGCGGGAAGATCTACCCGGTGAACCCCCGGCTTGCGGAGATTCAGGGCCTGCCGGCGTTCAAGTCGGTCGAGGACATCCCCGGCGATATCGACGTGGCCGTCTTCGCGATCCCCGCGGCGTTTGTCGCGGGGGCGATCGAGCAGTGCGGGCGCAAGGGCGTCGCCAGCGCGATCCTCATCCCCTCGGGCTTCGCGGAGATCGGCGAGAAGCAGCTCCAGGACGACATGATCGCGGTTGCTCGTGCGTCGAACGTGCGCGTCATGGGCCCGAACATCTATGGCTACTACTACACGCCGGAGAAGCTCTGCGCGACGTTCTGCACGCCCTACACGGAGCAGGGCAGCGTGGCGCTGTCGTCGCAAAGTGGCGGCGTGGGCATGGCGATTGTCGGCTTCAGCCGGTCGCACAACATGGGCGTTTCCGCGATCGTCGGGCTAGGGAACAAGTCGGACATCGACGAGGACGACCTGCTCGAGTTCTACGCCCAGGACCCGAACACGAAGGTCATCGCGATGCACGTGGAGGACATCAAGGACGGGCGGGCGTTCGTCGACGCGGCGAAGCGGGTCGCGAAAGAGAAGCCGGTCATCGTGCTCAAGGCCGGTCGCACCGTCCAGGGCGCTCGCGCAGCGGCTTCCCACACCGGCGCCCTGGCCGGCGTCGATCAGGTGTACGACGCGGCGTTCCGAGAAGCCGGGGTGGTCCGGGCGCGAACGCTCGAGGATCTGCTCGACTGGTCGCGGGCGCTGGCGATGCTTCCGACGCCGAAGGGCGAGAACGTCCTGATCGTGACCGGCGCCGGCGGTTCGGGGGTGCTCCTCTCCGACGCCTGCACGGACTACGGGCTGAAGCTGATGGCGGTGCCGCCGGACCTCGACGCGGCGTTCCGGGAGCTGATCCCGCCGTTCGGGGCATCAGGGAATCCAATCGACATAACCGGCGGCGAGCCGCCGGAGACGTACAAGAAAGCGATCCGGCTGGCGCTGAACGACGACCGCGTCCATTCACTCGCGCTGGGCTACTGGCACACGATCATCACCCCGCCGATGGTCTTCGCGCGGCTCGTCGCCGAGGTCGTCGACGAAGGCCGTGCCGCGGGGAACGTGAAGCCGATCGTCGCTTCACTTGTTGGCGACGTGGAGGTCGAAGAGGCCTGCCGGTTCCTTGAAGAGCGCGGCATCCCGGCGTATCCGTATGCGGCGGAGCGGCCGATCGCGGCGCTCGCGGCCGCCTATCAGTGGGCGCGCCGATCAGGGAAGATGGCAAACTGAGCGCCTACGGCTGCGCGGGCCGGAATCGAGCCAGGTAGCGAGCGAAATCGGCCTGGAGGTCTTTGCCGCGGTTCCGGCCGCGCGCGGTGATGAGGTCGAGGGCGTCGCGCGCCGCCGCGATTTCGGCGTCCGTAGCGTGCGGGATGAGTCCGCGTCGCGGGCCCGGCCGTCGCTGCCGGCCGACAGCACCTTCATCGCGATGAGGTGAGCGATGCCGGCGACCGGAAGGTTGATGCGCGGGGTGACATCAATCCTCGCGGCCGATTGGACCACCTCGGCCTCAAGCCCGGATGTCGCGAACAGCAGGTCCAAGATGAACTGAGTCCCGGAGACTGCAGGACACAAGAGGCGGACTGTGACGAGTTCTACGGGCTCCTTGTCTTCCATGAGCATTACGACGTGATAACCGACTTCCAACAATCCGGCAACGAGCTGTTCGCGGTCGGCATCCGTGGCGACCAGTACTGCTGCGTCGATGTCGTTTGTGAAGCGGGGAGCCCCGCGCGTACTCACGGCGACGCCGCCAACCAGCGCCCAGGGAACCTTGAGTCGGTCAAGGTCCCGACCAATCCGGCGCAGCGTGTTGTCGAACGCGCTCAAGGCCTGGACCGGGGCCAGGTTCCGGGCACACCCACGCCGTCCGGGGGGCGATCCCGTAGCCATCTGGCGAGCGCCGCCCTGGTCTCTTCGTCGGTTGCGGTAGGCGACTCCCGCCTGATTCTGGCGAACATCATGTCGACGCCGGCGTCGGCCATCGCGATGGCCGTGCGAAGCGCAACTGATGGACTCAACTTGGCGGGCACGGCTCTCATTTTACGGCAACCTCAACCGACGGTCGTTGCTATGGTCCACTTTCCCGCTTCTCCCGCAGGTTCCGCTCGCTGGCGGTCTCCTTGCGCGGGTTCGCCGCCTGCCGCTCGCGTTTGGCCGCGGCCTTTGTCTGCGGACGTGGTCCCACCGGCGCCGACTCCCGGCCGATGCGAGCGGAGATTGCCTCCGCGGCCGCGTGGGCGGAGGCCTCGGTCGCGCTGACTCTGCCCTTCGCTGGCCTGCGACCATTCCGGCTGGGTGCAGTTTCCGGCGACGTCGGGAGCGTTCCAGCGGCTTCCAGGATCGGCCGGAGGTACTGCCCGGTGAAGCTCGTCGGGTGCCGGGCGATCTCTTCCGGAGTTCCTGTCGCGACGATTTCGCCGCCACGGTCGCCACCGAATGGGCCCAGGTCGACGATATAGTCGGCGGTCTTTATCACGTCGAGGTGGTGTTCGATGACGAGCACCGTGTTCCCGGCGTCGGCGAGGCGCTGGAGAACGTGGAGGAGATGGGCGACGTCCTGGAACGAGAGGCCGGTCGTCGGTTCGTCGAGGACGTAGAGCGTTCGTCCGGTGGAACGCCGCGACAGCTCGCTCGCCAGCTTGATGCGCTGCGCCTCGCCACCCGAGAGGGTCGTGGCGGGCTGCCCGATCTTGATGTATCCGAGGCCGGTCGCCTCGAGCGTGTCGAGGATGCGCTTGACCCGAGGGAAGCGCTCGAAGTACTCGACGGCCTCGGAGACGGTCATGTCGAGAACCTCGGCGATGTTCTTGCCGCGAAAATGGATCTCGAGCGCCTCACGGTTGTAGCGCTGCCCGTGGCAGGCCTCGCAGGGGACCGTCACGTCGGGGAGGAACTGCATCTCGACAACCTTGTAGCCGTCGCCGGAGCACTCTTCGCAGCGGCCGCCCTTCACGTTGAAGCTGAAGCGGCCGGCCTTGTAGCCGCGTGCCTTCGCCTCCGGCACCGAAGCGAACATCTCGCGGATGAGCGTGAAGGCCCCTGTGTAGGTCGCGGGGTTCGACCGTGGCGTGCGCCCGATCGGCGACTGATCGATGTCGACGATCTTGTCCAGGTGATCGAGGCCCTCGACAACGTCGTGGAGGCCGGGACGTTGCCGCGCGCCGTGCAGTACCTGGGCCGCGCGGGGGACGAGGATGTCGCTGATGAGCGAGGACTTGCCGGAGCCGGAGACGCCCGTCACCGCGACGAGCTTCGCGAGCGGGATCTCGACATCGACGTTCTTGAGGTTATTCTCCCGGGCGCCACGGATGCGGATGCTCTTTCCGTTGCCGGGCCGGCGATGCAGGGGTACCGCGATTTCCCTTCGGCCGGCGAGATAGGCGCCCGTCAGGCTCTCCTCGCAGGCCTTGATCGCGTCGATGTCGCCCTCCGCGACGACGTGGCCGCCGTGCACTCCGGCGCCGGGCCCCATGTCGATGATCCAGTCGGCGGCGCGCATCATCGCCTCGTCGTGCTCGACGATGAGGACCGTGTTGCCGAGGTCGCGCAGCCGCTCCAGCGTCTTAATCAGCCGGTCGCCGTCGATCGGGTGAAGGCCGATGGAGGGCTCGTCGCAGATGTAGAGCACGCCCATGAGCGCGGAGCCGATCTGCGTCGCCAGGCGGATGCGCTGCGATTCGCCGCCGGAGAGCGTTCCCGACACGCGATCCAGGGTGAGGTATTCGAGGCCGACGTCCTGGAGGAATTCGAGGCGCGCCCGGATCTCCTTGAGGATCTGGTTGGCAATGGTCTGCTCGCGTCGGTTCAGGGGAGTCTCTGGCGAGGCGAGCCGGTCGGCCCAGGCTTTCGCGCCGGAGATGCCGAGGCCCGTGACGTCGACGATTGACTTGCTGTCGATCAGCACGCCCAGCGCCTCCGGGCGCAGCCGCCGCCCGCGGCAGGTCGCGCAGGGGATTGCCGCCATGTACTTCTCGATCTCGGCGCGCACCCAGTCCGAGTCCGTCTCCTTGTAGCGGCGGGTGAGGTTGGTGACCACGCCTTCGAACTTCGAGTCGTAGGTTTGGGTCCGGCCGTACTGGTTGGTGAAGCGCAGACGCAGCGTCTGGTGGCCGGTTCCGAAGAGGACGCCGTCGAGCTGCTGCTGGGTCAGATTTCTGACCGGATCGTCGACGCTGAAACCGAGGTACTCAGCCGCCGCCTCAAGCTGGCGCATGTACCAGCCGGCCACGCTCGGCGTCTTGGCCCACGGCTCCACCGCGCCGCCGGCGAGCGACTTCGAGCGGTCTGGGATGACGAGGGTCGGATCGACCTGCATTTCGACGCCGAGGCCCGTGCAGGCCGGGCAGGCGCCGTGCGGGCTGTTGAACGAGAAGGTTCGCGGCTCGATCTCGCCGATGGAAGCGCCGTCGTAGGGGCAGGAGAAGTGCTCGGAGAAGATCCGCTCGTCTTCAGCCTTGGCGCTCCCGGCGATTGCAACGATCAGCACGCCCTGGCCGACTTTGAGCGCCGTCTCGACGGAGTCGGCGATGCGGCTGGTTGCGGTCACGTCCGTGCCAGGTTCGGGCACGACGAGCCGATCGACGATGACGTCCACGTCGTGGCGCTTGTTCTTGTCGAGGGCGATCTCCTCATCGAGGTCGCGCACCTCGCCGTTGACGCGCACGCGGACGAAGCCCGCCCGGCGCGCCTCGTCGAACACGCCGGCGTGCTCGCCCTTCTTCGCGCGCGCAACCGGCGCCAGCAGCAACAGGCGTGAACCGGCGGGATAGGCGAGTGTCGCGTCGACGATCTGCTGGACGGTCTGGCGTTCGATCGGCCGGCCGCATTTCGGGCAATGGGGGTGCCCGACCCGCGCCCAGAGCAGGCGCATGTAGTCGTAAATCTCGGTGACGGTGCCGACGGTGGAACGCGGGTTCTTGGAGGTCGACTTCTGGTCGATGGAGATGGCCGGGGAGAGGCCGTCGATGTGGTCGACGTCGGGCTTTTCCATGAGGCCCAGGAACTGGCGTGCATAGGCCGAGAGTGACTCGACATAGCGGCGTTGCCCCTCGGCGTAGATCGTGTCGAATGCGAGCGACGACTTGCCCGAGCCGGAGAGGCCCGTGATCACGACGAGCTGATCGCGCGGGATGCGCACGTCGATGTTCTTCAGATTGTGTTCGCGAGCGCCGCGGACAAGGATGTGGTCGAGGGGCACGGGCGATTTCCGATTGTCGATTTTCGATTGCCGATTCGCCGAGGGAACCCGGGGGCTGCGATCCAGTGTAGTCGGGCCCGAAACAGCGCAGTGGATTGTAGCATTTGTAGAACGGGCGTTCTAGTGTGTTCACGCTTCCCTACTCGGCTGGTAGGGACCACATGTCGGGGCCGTCCGGACGTGTCGCATCAGGTCGTGGGTGCGTATGAAGCCTCGAAGCAGTCCCACGTGGAGAACGAAATGACGGCAATCCGTCCAGTGGCCCTGGCTCTTGTAGCGGTTTTCGCCCTTCCGGCGGTGGCGTGCGGCGGCGATGACAACGGTGGCAGCACGCCTGGAGCCGTGGCGACAACGGGCGCCACGCACGCGGCCGCCACGCAGCCGACAGCGACCGTTGCCGGGCCCGAAGCGCTGGCGAAGGTCATTTACGACGATTTCGTTGCGATGAACAAGGAATTGGCGGCGATGCTCACTGGCGACCCCGCGGCGGCCCAACTGAGGCCCAAGGTCACGGACCTGAAGAACCGGTACGTCGAGAAGTTCGTGGCCGCCGGCCGGGTGCGGGCGAAGATGAACTCCGCCGATGCCGCGACGGTCGAAAGCGAGGTCCGGCGAATGCTCTTTGCGTCGCCGGCCATCGACACCAGGGCGTTGAGCGCCGCCGTTCAGCGCTTCAATTCGAGTGACGTCGAGCTGGCGCAGCAGATCACGTCGCTGAACATCCTGACCCAGTACGCGTTCTTCGAGCTCCTCAAGAAACAAGAGCCCGCCGAGGCAGCGCGTCTCGGGATCGAGTAGACGGGTAGCGAGGAAGCCGAGCCAATCGCTCGCTCCCGGGCTCTAACGCGCCACCCGATAGCGCAGGTAGACCTCGCTCGTCGCCGGATTGGGGACGGCTGACATCAACTCGAGGCGCTTCACCAGTTCCTTCGGGAAGGCCTTCGGGCCTTCGACGGCCGTGAGGGTGGCTCGGCCGCCGACGATCACCGGGCCGAGCGTCAGGAAGAACTCGTCGACAACGCCGTGGGCGAAGAACTCGGCGTTGGTTGTCGGACCGCCCTCGCAGAGCAGCACCCTCGCTCCGAGCTCGTGCCGCATGTGCGCGAGCATTCCCCTGAGCTCGCCCGAGCCGTCCGGTGTTCCGGCGGGCAGACGGTGGACGGGCCGGCCGGCGGCGAGCACGGCCTGGTAGCGCTCCTCTGGGGCCGCTGACGAGAGGTAGACAACTGCTTCGAAGTCGCGAGCCTTGAAGAAGATGCGATCGAGCGGCAGATCTCCGGATCGCGACCAGATTGCCGCGATCGGATAGCGGTCCTTTCCTCGGTCGAGCCGGAGCTGCTCAAGCCCGGGGTCACCCAGTCGCGACGAAGTGCCGCTCGCCCGAAGGGTACTGGCGCCGTTGAGCACGACGTCGGCGTTCACGCGGAGCTCGCGCATCAGCCGCTGGTCGGTCTTCGAGCCGATGCCAGCCTCAGTGCCGTCGATAACGACCTTGCCGTCGGCCGACATGACCATGTTCAGGAGCACGTACGGCCGATCCGCTGGTGGTTCCGGCAGGTCGAGGTTGGTGTAGTCGGGCTTGACGGGGACGTCGCGGGACATTGTCACCTCACCACCGAACGGGAAAGCCGCAAAGTCGCAAAGACCGCAAAGGATACGTTGGCTTTGCGTCCTCCGCGTCTTTGCGGCCCAACATGTTCGCCAACCTACGCCAGATCTGTCTCGGGGTTGAACTCCCGGTAGTAGCAGCTCTGGTTGTTCGTATGGCAGGTCGGGCCGACCGGCTTCGCCTTGACGAGGAACGAGTTCGCCTCGCAGTTCTTGGCGATGCTCACCAGGTTCAACACGTTCCCGCTGGTTGCGCCCTTCTCCCAGAGCTCGTTGCGGCTGCGGCTCCAGAACGTCACGTGGCCGGTCTTGTACGTGTGGGCGATGGATTCGCGGTTCATCCAGGCGAGGACAAGCACCTCGCCGGTGTCGGCGTCCTGGACGACGGCCGGGATCAGGCCTTTGTCGTCGAAGCTGATGATGGTCTCTTCACTCACGTGTTCGGTCTCCTCGAAAAGCGCGATGGCGAGGCCTGGCCTCGATTGACGATTCAGCGGGGACGGGCTGCCGGGTCCGCGGTCGATGCGGCCCGGCTAGGCGTGGTCGTCGATATGGCCGCTCTGGAGGCGCACGGGCACGCCGGCCTTCGCGAGGTGCTCTTTCACCTCGCGGATCGAGTACTGGCCGAAGTGGAAGATGCTTGCGGCCAGTACCGCGTCGGCATGCCCCTCGGTGAGCGCCTCGACCATGTGCTCGGGTCCGCCGGCGCCGCCAGAGGCAACGACCGGCACCGTCACGGCGTCGCTGATGGCGCGGAGCATCTTGTTGTCGTAGCCCTTCTGGTGGCCGTCCGTGTCCATGCTCGTCACGAGCAGTTCCCCTGCGCCGCGCGAGACGGCTTCCTTCGCCCACTCGACTGCGTCGAGCCCGGCCGGCTTGCGCCCGCCGTGGGTATAGACCTCCCACGTGCTGCTCTCGCCCGGGACTTTGCGTGCGTCGATGGCGACC
>JAKALX010000142.1 GCA_021823905.1 Chloroflexota bacterium
TGCTGATTGGCGCCCTTGTCTTTGGCTCCGTCGCGAGCTGCGCCTGGTACGTCGCGAGCATCGCAGATACGGACCGGCAGGCGGTGCGGCGGCGAATCGGCTCACAGCCGGCCGGCGACCTGGCCGCCCCAGTCAACGTCCTCCGCGAGCGCCATGCCCGGCTGCCCTTCGCCGACCGGCTGCCCCTCTCCAGCGAAGCGCGCGAGCGAATGGGGTTGGAGCTCGAGCGAGCCGGCGATCCATTCCGCGTTTCTGAATATCTGGTGATCCGCATGACGGCGGCCGTCCTCGCCGCCGTCGCGGGCCTGCTCGCCGCGACGGCGCTGGGTCTCCCGTCCTGGGCCCGAATCCTGGTCCCGCTCATGCTGGTCGCTGCCGGCTGGTCGCTCCTGCGGATGTACGTCTCGCGGCGGCGCCAGCAACGCCAGGAGGCGTTCAATGAGCAGTTGCCCGTCGCGCTGACTGCCGTGGGCAAGTCCCTCCGGGTCGGTAGCGGGCTCCTTCAGGCGCTCGGCTATGCCGCTGACGAGATCCCGGCGCCACTTGGCCCCGAGCTCCAGCGCACGCTCCGGGAGCTGCAGCTCGGAGGCGACCCGGATCTTGTCTTCAACGACCTGTCGCGGCGCGTCGGCAGCAAGGACATGGACATCGCCGTGACCGCGATCCTGATCCAGCGCAACGTGGGCGGCAACCTCTCCGAGATCCTGTCAAATGTTACGAACACCATCCGCGAGCGTGCCAAGCTGCACGCGGAAATCAAGGTCCTGACGTCGCGCCAGCGGCTGACGGGCAATCTTGTCGCCCTGCTTCCGGTCGTTGTCGCGGTCCTTTTCATCGCCGTCAACCCGAAGATGGGCCGCCTTCTGATCGACAACGGCGTCGGTCAGATCTCCCTTGCCATCGGCATTGGGTTCGAGCTGGTGGGCCTCTGGCTCATCCGGCGGCTCAGCGTGATTGAGGTCTGACGATGCTCTTCCTGGTTGCGCTGCTCGTCTTCGGTTCTGTCTCGGCCGGCGCGTGGGAAGTGCTGCGCCCGAAGGAGAACGTTGTCGGCCGGCGGCTCGGACTGGATGCGCCCGCCGCCGCGGGACCGGCCAGCGCCCTCGTTCCCGGGGCCGCGCGCCGTGGCCTCCTGGGCCGCGTCTCCGGTGGCCTGGGCTCGCTTCTCGCTCGCGTCCTGCCCGGCAACTTCGTCCGCCAGATCGATCGCATGCTCGTCATGGCCAATGCCCCGTGGTCGCTGCCGGGGTTCCTTGCCACCTGTGCGTTCTCGGTCGTGACCGGCCTGGTGCTGCTTACATACGTCATAACGTCGATCGACGGCATTACCAGCACGCAGATCTTCACCTACACGATCCTGATCGTTCCGTTCTCGGTTCTCATTCCCTATGCCCTGCTGCGAAGGCGCGTGAAGACGCGTCAGAAGCTCCTGATTCGCGGCCTACCCGATGGCATCGACCTCCTCGTCACCTGCATCGAGGCCGGGATTGGCGTCGATTCGGCCTTCGCCATGGTGACCGAAAAGAGCGAAGGCCCGCTGGCCGAGACGTTCGCGCTCTACCTTCGCCAGGTCGGCCTGGGGCGCCCCCGGCGGGAAGCCTTGAACTACGTCGCGCAGCGCAGCGGGGTGCCGGATCTGTTGAGCCTGGCCGCCGCGGTCGCCCAGGCGGAGGACCTCGGCACCACGCTCGGCGACGTTCTTCGAGTCCAGGCAGAGGAGCTGCGGCTCGCCAGGCGCCAACGCGCCCAAACCGCCGCTCAACGCGCACCGGTGCTCATGACCATCCCGCTTGCGCTGTGCTTCTTGCCGGCGATGGGCGCCGTCATTGTCGTACCCTCGATTCTCAACCTGATCAATTTCGCCGGGCACCTGGGAGGGAGATGAACGCGACCTTGGTTCGCCCTCTCGCTGGCCGTTCCGGGCTGCTGTCGCTCGCCCAGGGCTCGGTGGTGGCCGGCGCCTCAGTCGGGGTCGCGCTCTTTTGCCTGGGCCAGACCGACCTGCATCACGCGGCGATCGGCCTCGTCGTGTTTGCCGCGATCCTCGGCGTTGCCGCCTACGACGCCCGCACCCTGATCGCGCCCAACGTGATCGTCTACCCGGCCCTCGGTTTCACTCTCCTCAGCGCATTGAGTCTGGGCAGCGACGCGGGACTCCAGGCGCTGGGAGGTGCCCTGGTCGCGTTCGTCCTGATGCTTGTCGTGGCGATTGCGGGGCGGGGCAAGATGGGCATGGGCGACGTGAAGATGGCTGCCCTCTGTGGCGCTGCCGTGGGGCTCCGGGCCGTCATCCCGATGCTCGTGCTCACCTTCGTGATTGGCGGGGGCATCGCTGCAGTCGCTCTCTTGTCGCGGCGCCGCCGCCCGGGCGACGTCATGGCGTTCACGCCGCTCCTCGCGGTCTCCGCGATCGTCCTGACCTTGACGGCGCACACCCATCTCAGCCAGTAGTGCTTCCGACATGAGAGGTTCGATGCCAGGCGTTTCGATTCGTGGCGTGTGGGCGCCCCGCGCGCTCTGCGCTTTCGTCGCCCTGGTGACGGCGCTGCTCGGCGCTGGCCACGACGTGACGCTGGCCGACGGTCCCGGGTCCGTAACGGTCGCCTCGGCGGACGACTCGGCGTTCCCCACGGTCACCGCTGTCGTCCTCGCCGACCAGGATGGGAAACCGCTGGTCTCCCTGTCCCCGGGCAGCGTCTCGGTCACCGAGAACGGCAAGCCGGCCGAGGTGCTGTCGGTGGCGCCCGCGAGCAGCAGCAGCGTCCCGCTCGAGCTCGTGCTCGCGATCGACACGAGTGGAAGCATGGCCGGCGGGACGCTCGCGCGGGCACAGGCGGCCGCCACCGGCCTCGTCAAGAGTCTCGCTTCCGGCGATCGCGCCGCGCTTGTCAGCTTCGACACCCAGGTGCGCGTCGAGCAGCCCTCGACAGCGGATCTCGCCGCGGTGATCGCCGCGATTGCGAAACTTTCCGCTCGCGGGAACACCGCGCTCTACGACGCTGTCGGGAAATCCGCCGAACTCACGTCTCAGGCGCAGAACGCCCGCCGCGCGGTGGTGCTGCTGACCGACGGCGAAGACTATGGCGGTCTCTCAAAACTGAGCCGCGAAGAGTCCGTCGCCCGCTCGGTCTCGTCCCAGACGATCTTCTACACCATCGGCGTCGGCGCCGAAGTGGACACAGCCTACCTGACGCAGCTCGCTGAAAGCTCTAGTGGCCGGTTCTTCCCTGCCGCGGGGGCGGCTGATCTGCCGGCGATCTACGCGACCATCCAGGAGCGGCTTCGCAGTTACTTCGTCCTCACGGTCCGATCCTCGGCCGAGCCGGCGGGTTCGGACCGCACGATCCAGGTCGCGATAAGGTCGGCGGCAGGCGAGGCGACCGGTTCGCTCTCCTACGCGAGCCGTCGCCCGGCGGGCGTCTCGCCCACGCCTGAGCCTTCGCCGGTTCCGGTGACAGTCGTTCCCCAGGCAGAGGCGGCGCCTCCCCCGGTTGCCGCTGGCGGCGGCAACTCCTGGCTGCCGTTGGTTGCGGGGGCGGCCGTCGCGCTCGTTCCGGTCGCAGCCGTCGCCCTGCTCTTCACCACGCGCCGCAGGCGAGCCGGGTTGCAGCTCGAGCCGAGTGCGGCCGAGCCTGTTCTGCCGCTCGCGGCCATGCTCGCTCGGGGCAGCGGCGACGGACCTGCGGCGCTGCCAGCTCTCACCCTCGCCGTGTCCCAGCAGGGCGAAGTCCAGCGCTTCCCGATCACGGGGACGTTGCGGGTTGGGACCGCATCCGACAACGAGGTGGTGCTCAGGGACGAGGGTGGAGTCGCGCCGCATCACGCCCGGATCTGGGTCCGAGACGGCCGCGTGATGCTGCACCACCTGGCGCCCGGGTTTCAGACGCTTCTCGCCGGCCAGCCCGTCGAATGGGCCTCACTCGACGCGGGCGAAGACGCCGTAATCGGTAGCGCCACCCTGCGCCTCGGGATCCCTCCCTGACGCGCCCGCGCTTACTTTGTCCCGGTTGTCGCCGGCGAAGCCAGCGCCTGATCCAGCCGCTTCCGCCAGTCCGCCATCGACGCAGGCGCGCCGACCCAGCTCGAATGCCCGGCGAGGGCGAATCCGGGTGTCGCGTTAATCCCGAGCCTGCTCGCCTCACGCTGGTCGGCGATGATGGAGTCCGAGTGCTGGCCACTGTCCAGGCACGAATCAAACACCGCGCGGTCAAGGCTCGCGTCGCTGGCATAGGCCTTCAGCTTCTCCGGCGTGAACCGTCCCACGTTCGACCGCTCGTCGCTGTACTGGTTCGCGTCGGCTTCCACCAGGTACAACCGGTAGTAGTAACTCCAGTACTTGTTCTGGTCGGCGGCGCACATCGCCGCCAGCGCGGCCTGGGTCGATTCCGCCCCCAACCGGATGAGGTTCAGATGCACGATTTTCAGCTTCCCGGTCCTCACGTATTCCTGGATGAGCGCCGGCTCCTGGATCGCCGAAAACTGCAGGCAGAACGGGCACTGGAAGTCTTCGAAGACCGTCAGCGTGAGTGGCGCGTTCGCGCTCCCGAGCGTCGTCCCTGATTGCATTTCGGCTGGCAGCTTTGCCGCGGCGTCGCGCAGCGGCGTCGAAAAGTCCCGTGGCCCCGGCCTGGTGAAGTACAGGAGCAGCATCACCCCGATGGCCAGAAACACCGTGACAAGGACACCTCGCCGGATGACCACCGAAGCCCGGTAGGCGCCGCTGTGCCGCCGTCCGGACGGTTGCGCGGGCTGCGCGTCCGGAGGTTCGCCTTCCTCGTGGGAGTTGGTCATCGCTGGCTACCGCTTGTTCGGGGTGATCAGGTACTTCTCCCCCGTCGCCTGCTTCCCGTAGACGGCGATCTCCTTGAGTTGCAGCGCCTCCGCGAGGGAAACCTCTCGCGTGTAGCTGCTGGCAAAGGTGGTCTTGATCTCCGCTGCGACTCGCTCGCGCAACTGCTGGGCCGCTTCGAATCCGATCTTTTGCAGGTACGGCGTGAGCAGCCAGCCGCCGATCCCCCAGGCCTGCCCGAAATTGCGCGTGAACTCAGTCGGCCCGCGGTCGAGCCCCCCGTAGATATACACCTGCTTATGGATTGTCGATCCGTAACGGCTGTATTCCTTCGCCGTCCGGTTCGCCGCGACCTCCATCGCCGTGAGAATCTGCCCCGCCAGTTTGCCGCCGCCGACGGCGTCGAATGCCAGCGTCGCGCCGGTGGCCGCGACCGCATCGATGAGCTCGTCCATGAACGTCGGCGAGCTCGAGTCGCAAATATACGTGGCGCCGAGCTTCTTCAGGAGGCTGACCTGCTCCGGCTTCCGAACGACGTTTACCAGGCCGATGCCGTCCTTGATGCAAAGCCGGTTCAGCATCTGCCCGAGATTCGAGGCGGCCGCCGTGTGCACGAGCGCCTTGTGACCTTCCAGCCGCATCGTCCCAACCATGCCGAGCGCCGTCAGCGGGTTCACGAAGCAGGACGCGCCCTCGGCCGCCGTCGTCCCGTCCGGCAGGACGAGGCATTCCGCTGCCTTGATGAGCCGGAACTGCGCGTACATTGCTCCACCCAGGATGGCCACCGTCTTCCCGAGCAGCGCCTGCGCCGCCGGCGCCGAGCCCGCCTGGACAACCACCCCGGCCCCCTCGTTGCCAACCGGCAACGACTGCCCCACGCGGGCTGCCATCGCCCGCATCGCCGCTGGTGGCAGCTTCGCCGTTACAACCGGGTTCTCGGCCGTCCCCGATGCCTCAGCCGTGGTCATGTCCGCTCCGCCGAACAGGAGCCCCATGTCCGACGGGTTCAGAGGCGACGCGTCGACCCGGACAACCACCTCCTCCGCTCCCGGCGGGGGAGTGACGACGCTCACCAGCGACAGTTCGAGGGTTCCGTCGTCCTTGATCAGTGACCGAAGCTGAAGTCCCGTGAGCGTGTCGGCGTTTGCCATGTCCTGTCTCCTCGTGGCCGTCAGGGATGTGCGCCGCGCATTCGCGCGCTGCGCGGGCACTCCCAATGCCGGCTGTTCTCGTGTTGAGTTCCGATCATACGACGCCCGCCGCCGGCACGAACACGCCGCTCCACGGCGTAGCTTCCTCGATACTCCGCGAATCCTTCGTCCGTGCCCTGCCCGCGAGTGCCGAGCACCGCGGGTGTTCCGGTTCGACGCGGAAGCCGGGCAAGATGCTCTGGTTCGACTGACGGGCAGCGACTACAACAGTTGTTGAAGCAGGAGCTCCACTTGTCGCAGCTGCTGACTCACAACAACCGGGTCGACCTGGCGCCTTGTTTCGATATCGAGGCTGAGCTGACGGATAGCGCTTGCGGCCACGAAGAGCGTCCCTTCGTAATGCGGCGGGATCGAGCGGTCGCCAGTCAGATAGGCGATTTCGTCCGGGTGGGACCGGAAGGCCGGCGCTTCGGGGCGCCGTTCGTCTCGGGATGAACCCAGTGGCTCCCGAGGCAACGCCGTGGGGGCGTCTGGCGCCGAATCAACAACCTCCTGGCGCATGGACCAATCCTGACGGTTCCGCTTCATCACAAAGTTCCCCGCATCGAACGACAACCATCCAAGCCGCCACCCTGCCCGTGCAGGATGCGCGTCACGTGGCGCACGATGCCTCTCCGCAGCGATTGTCGACCCCGTTGTCTGTTCGAAACTGACAGATCCGCGCGCCCGGGCACGTGGGGCCGGGCGTCGCAAACACACGAGCTTTGCCGCAAACGAGCGGCGGCGCGCTGGCGCGAGTCGGAGCGTTGGCTGGGCGGGCTGACATTGGTCGTTGGGAAGGACAGGCAGGCGTCAGGGCCGTGAGGCGCGTGCATCTCACCCTTTCCACAGGCTTCCGAGATGGGCGGGCCGAACGCCGGGAGTTAGGGAGCGCCACTTCCGATGTCGTCCGTTTCGCGTACCATCTCGCTCGACGCCCATCACAAGCCCGGAGTTTCTGGCGAGATCTGGGGCTGGGCGTGGAAACAGAGGACGACGATGTCACTGACAAACGACCAGATGAAAACGCTCTACGCCAACATGGTCCGCGCCCGCCGGATGGACGAGACGATGGTCCAGGGGCTTGCCGACGGCAAGGCGGTCTCCTTCTTCCACAGCGTCCAGGGGGAGGAGGCCGTCGGCGTCGGCGGCTGCACCTTCCTCCGGCAGGATGACTACATCTGGTATCACCACCGCGGTCACGGGATCGCGCACATCCTTTCCAAAGGCGGCTCTGGCGCGGAGTTCTTCGCGGAGCATTACGGCAAGGCAACCGGCTCCTGCAACGGTCTCGGCGCGATCCACTCCGTTGACACGGACCACGGCATCTTCGGCATGTGCGGGACCATTGGCTCCGTCTTCCCCGTCTCCCTCGGCTGGGGCCTGGCCGCGAAGATGAACAAGCGCGAGCAGGTCACGGTCTCGTTCTTTGGCGACGGCGCGTCGAACCGGGGAACCCTGCACGAGGCCATGAACATGGCCGCCGTCATGAAGCTCCCGATCGTCTGGGTCTGCCACAACAACCTCTACGCCCAGTTCATGCCGCTCTCGGATGCGTTCCCGAGCAAGGACATCGCGACGCTCGCCGTTCCTTACGCGATGCCCTCGGCCATCGTCGACGGCCAGGATGTCGTCGCCGTGCACGAAGCCGTCCAGGAAGCCGTCGCCCGCGCTCGGGCAGGCGAGGGGCCGTCGCTCATCGAGTGCAAGACCTATCGCTATCGGTCCCACTCGGAGGGCTCCGCCGACATCTCCCACTACCAGCCGCGTCCGCCCGAAGAGGTCGCTGCCTGGAAGCAACGCGATCCGATCCTGCTTTACCGCCAGCGCCTGCTCGACACCGAAGTGGCCACGGTGACGGAGCTCGAGACGATCGAGGCGGCCGCCGTTTCCGAGGCGCAGTCTGCCGAGCGCTTCGCCATGGAAAGCCCGGCGCCCGAATTCTCGGCGCTCGCGCCCGCGCTCTACAAGAACTGACGAGGGGACCAACATGAGAGAGATCCGCTATATTGAGGCGCTCCAGGAAGCCCTCGCCGAAGAGATGGCTCGCGATGAGAAGGTCTTCGTCATCGGCGAAGACGTCCAGGCCGGCACGTTCGGCGTATCGCGCGGTCTGGTCCAGCGTTTTGGCCCCGAGCGCGTCATCGACACGCCTCTGAGCGAAACCGCGGTCGCCGGCGCGGCGCTGGGCTCGGCGATGGCCGGCTTCCGCCCCGTCGCCGACTTCATGTTCGCCGACTTCATCTACATCGCTGGCAACGAGATCATGATCAACGCGGCGAAGTGGCGCTTCGCCCACGGCGGCAAGGTCTCGCTGCCGCTCGTCTTCCTCGGTGCGATGGGCGGCGGCGCCCGCAACGGCCCCGAGCACTCGCAGTCGCCCGAAGCGATCATCATGCACACGCCGGGGCTCAAGCTCGTCGTCCCATCCACGCCCTACGACGCAAAGGGGCTGTTCAAGACGTCCATCCGCGACGACAACCCCGTCGTCTTCTTCTTCCACAAGCGACTTCTCGGCCTCCGCGGCGACGTGCCCGAAGAGGATTACACAATCCCCTTCGGTGTCGCCGACGTGAAGCGCGAAGGCAGCGACGTTACCGTCGTCGCCACGAGCGCGATGGTGCACCAGGCGCTCCGCGTGGCGGGCGAGCTCGACGGGAAGGTGAGCGTCGAGGTCATCGATCCCCGAACCCTTGAGCCGCTCGACATCGAGACGATCGTGAAGTCGGTCCAGAAGACCGGCCGCCTCGTCGTCGCCGACGAGGACACGAAGCGCTGCGGCGTCGGTG
>JAKALX010000143.1 GCA_021823905.1 Chloroflexota bacterium
CCCGCTGTTTGGCGGGTGCTACGGCGGTGGGGACCGGATGAAGAAGATGGAGGACGTGGTGCGGTTTTACGAGTACTTCGGGCTGCACGCGTCAGCGGAGGACCCGCGGCCGCCGGACCATCTGGCGACGGAGCTGGAGTTCATGAAGCTTCTTTCGTACAAGGAGGCGGCGTCGGCGTCGGTGCGGTTGCAGGCGTCGTTTCGGCGGGCGCAGCTGGACTTCAGTGAGCGGGAGGTCGGCCGCTGGCTGCCGGAGCTTTCGACGGCGGTCGAGGCGGCCAAGCCGCTGCCGTTCTGGAAGTGGGCGGTGACAACGGCGAACGCCTTCGTCGCCGCGGACGCCGCCTACATGCGCTCGCTCTGAGGGCGATAGCGCAGCCTTTGAGACGCGGGCCGAGAGCTGCTAGGCACCCCGCGATTCCGCAGCCAAACCCCCGTCAGGCACCGAGGAACTCGACGGCTATCGTGTCGCTAATTGTTCAACGCATCGCTGCTCGCCCGCCGCTTGGCGATTACGTCGGCCAGCATTATCGACTCGACTTGAATTCTCGCTGCACCGTGAGTTTCCGTGGTACGGAATCGGACCGCGTGCCCGTGTGGACACCAGTAAGCATGCCAACCTTCGAGTTCGGCGGGTAGAGTCGTGCCCGCCGCTTCGTCGATCCGAGCCTCATCACGAGGCTTGTCGGGATTGCGGCCAAGCTCCTTGTAGAGAAGCCCGGCGTCGTTGTGCTCACCGCAAACGGCGACGGCCACCGGGGTGCGTTCCCGGTCGGCCCAAACGCCCCGCTGCACGAATCTCACGCCGTTGTGGACGACGGGATCGGCCTTGGGATCGGGTGGTCTCTGCGAACGAGCGCCAGGTGTCGATACGTTCTCCAGTTCGAGGACACGCGCGGCGAGACGGTCCATTTCGTCTTGCATCAATCCACCGCGCGCGAGAGCCAAAAAGACGACGAAAACCATTACGCCGGAACTTGCGGTACCCAAGCCAATCCCACTACCGATAGCGATCACCGCTGCCTGCCACGGATGCACATCGAAATTCGACGAGACGAACGCGCCCACGCCAATCGCTGCAGCGTCGAAAATGACGGTTGCCACCCGGAACCGCCAGGTCGTGATGGTCCTCTTGGTCTCAGCCCACGCCCGAGCGATGATGGCCTGCATTGCCGGATCGTGCCACTGGCGTAGCGCACCGTCTAACGTTGGGCTGCCTAAGAAGCTCCCCGGCGCTTGGGTGTCTCGTACATAGGCCATCCTATGCGCGGACTGTTAGGCGCCGGTTGCGTGGTGGAAGTAGAGTTCGACTTCTGCCGGGGTCGGAGGCAGCTTGCCGAACTCGGCTTCATAGTCACACAGGAGCCCGTCCCATTCGTTGGCGAGGCCTTCGACCGGCGCAAGGATATTCTCGGCATCGACAGCGAGGCCCGCCCGGATAGCCCTTTCCACCTTGGGCTCGTTCTCTGCCCGATCTCGGGCAAACGCACGTTTGGCATCGGCCGGATAAACGAGGCCGAGGGCGGTAAGCGTGGAGTGCACGGCAGCGATTTGCGTGAGCTGTCGCTCGTCGGTGACCAGGTTCCACGAGACGGTCATTCCATCGCTCGCCAACTTCCCTTCGGGCAGCAGCCGATAGGGCTTCCAGAAGTCTGCCCAGGGGGCATTGGAGGCGCGAAACGCCGCGACTTCAGGCATCAAGAATTCGTCCAAGATGTTTGCCGGTGACTCCCTCGACCAATCGCGGTCGAAATCTTCAGCGAACACTTGCATCGCGCGGCTCGGCTTGGCCACCGCGAGCGCCAGGGCGTTCTTCAGGATCATTTCCACAGTGAAATCGACGATAGACGCATCGACAAAGAACTGCTTTCGAATGAGGCCTCGACTGCGTGGCCACCCCATTTTGAATAGCATGTCTCGGAAGAAGTGGATCGGAAACGGTAACGCGTTGCTCATGACCACGCCCTGCCAGCTGGGGCGCGAATCCCAGGACGTCTAACCCCAACACGAGCGGATTCTAGTCGTCCACCACTGCGATGGCGATAGGCCGTGCGAGCCGCCCCCGACGACGGCTGCTTGCTCATCGCGCCCGACGACCTGATCTTCGGCCTCTCGTTAGCGCCAGCTTAGAGACGCGGGGCCGCCAAGGCGTAGACTGGCAGTATCGACACACGAACACAACGCCAGGGGGTGGCCATGATGACCGAGACCTGCCCGCGCCGGGGAGGCGCCCGATGACGCAGGACGCGACCTTGCCCGCGACCCGCATGGTCCCGCTGCGGGAGGGCATGTTCCGCATGCCCGATCGGCTCGATGCGCCGGCCGGCCTTCTTGGCGACCGCTGCCGCAAGTGCGGGGAGTCGTTCTTCCCGCGGAGAGTCTTCTGCGCAGCCTGCTCGTCCGGCGACATGGAAGACGTCGAGTTCGCCAGCACGGGCGAGATCGACACGTTCACCATCGTCCGCCAGCAGCCGCCGAACTCCGTCATGGTCCCGCCCTACGCCATCGTTCGCGTGAAGCTCGACGGCGGGCCCGGTGTCCAAACCGTGGTGCCCACGGAGGACCTGGCCGGTGTGCGCATCGGGGCGCGCGCCCAACTGCTCATCCGGCGGCTCAAGGAAGACGACGCCGGGAATACCGTCGTGTCGTTCATGGCGCGACCCCTCGCCTAGAGGTAACGTCCGAGGCCCGACCGGTAGGGAGGGCTCCGCAGGAAGGAAGAAGAGAAATGCGTGAAGTAGTCGTACTCGGCGCCGGACTGCACCGGTTCGGGCGTTTCCCAGACAAGAGCCTCCAGGACCTCGGGCGCGAGGCGATCAAGAACGCGCTCGACGACTCGGGCGTGCCGTTCCCGGACATCCAGGTCGCGTACGTCGGCCGCGTGCTCGCGGGCATGGGCGCCGGGCTGAGCGTCGTCAGCGAGATGGGCCAGACAGGCATCCCCGTCATCAACATCGAGATGGCCTGCGGCAGCTCAACGAGTGCCTTCCGCGAGGCCTACCTCAACGTTGCCAACGGCGTCTACGACACGGCGCTCGTCGTCGGCTTCGAGAAGATGCAGCGCGGGATGCTGCAGATCTCCGAAGGGACCAGCTTCCAGAGCGTCATGGGCCTCGCCGTGATGCCGGCGGCCTACGCCCTCCAGGCGCAGCGCTATATGGCTGACTATGGCGCGACGCCGGAGATGTTCGCCCAGGTGTCGGTGAAGTCGCACAAGGCGGGCGCGCTCAACCCGTACGCGCAGTACCAGAAGGAGACGACGCTCGAAGAGGTGATGGCGTCGCGCATGATCGCCGACCCGATCACCCTCCTCCAGTGCTCCCCGACGACCGACGGCGCGTCAGCGGTTGTGATCTGCGCGGCGGACAAGGCGGCGAAGTACGCCGCGAAGCGCCAGATGACCGTCGCTGGCTGGGCGACCGGCTCGGGCCGCTACGAGCGCAAGGGTGAGGGCAAAGGCGAAGGCGAGGCTGACGCCGAGACCGGCGCCGGCGAAGTCGAGCGGCTCGCGCACCAGGCGTACGAACGCGCCGGTATTGGTCCCGAAGACGTGGACGTGACGCAGGTGCACGACGCGTTCAGCCCCGGCGAGATCTTCATGGCCGAGGGCCTGGGGCTCGTGCCGAAGGGCGAAGGCGCGCGCGCCGTCTGGGAAGGCCGGACCGAGATCAACGGCGACATCCCGATCAACACCGACGGCGGGCTCATATCACGCGGCCATCCGATTGGCGCGACGGGCGCCGCGATGGTGACAGAGATCTTCCGTCAGCTCACGGGCGAAGCCGGTCCGCGCCAGGTGAAGGGCGGCAAGGCGAAGGTCGGGCTGATTCACAACGCCGGCATCGGCGGCGTGAACATCCTCGTGTTCAAGCGGTAAGCAGCCGCCTCCGGCAACCGGCGCCGTGCTCGCCTGGCGTTCCGCTCGAACATGGAACGTTCACGTGGGATTTTACGTCTGGGTTACAAATGGGCCCCGATCGTCGCGATAGGATTGCGGATCGACGAGCGGTTGGCTCGCCCCCCCCCCGTAGCGGAGGGAGAGGAGGACGACGTGAACGAACAGCTGGAGCGGCTGAGCCCGCGCGAGGTGGAGGTTCTCGCGCTCATCGCGAAGGGGTACGGCAACAAGTCAATCGCGACGGAGCTGCACCTCCGCCCTTCCACGGTGAAGGGATACGTCGAACGCATCCTGAAAGACGCTGGGCGTGCAGAGCCGCACGGCTGCCGCCGTCTGGTACTTCCATCACCTCGAAGGCTGACAGGCGATGCGATCCCCCGCCAAACGGCCCCTGCCGATTGCATCAGATGCATTTGGCGGGGGTCAAAGAGCGGAATTGAAACCGCCCGGCCGGTGAGCGAACCTCATGGTCGACCTGCGGCCTGATGCGGCCCCGGGAATCGGAAGAACGCTTGGGAGTCGAAATGACACGACGTAGAAGATTCCTTCAAGCGACTGGCGCGAGCGCCGCCGCGATCCTTCTCAACCCAACCGGGCTCATGGCTGGACGTAGCCCAACGTGTGTAGCACAGTTGCCCGCGCAGGAATGGGAGGGATTCCTGCTGGTCCCCCCAGGCGGTGTAAGGCCACGGAGGTCAGTTCCAGCTGGCCCTGGATGGCCTGAGGTGACTGAAGGCTCCGCCGCTGGAACGCCGACTGTTCACACAGTGGACCTGATGACTGGCGGAGGGCCTCGGTCTGACGGCGTGTTGAGTGGGCTAGATTACGACGCAGCCGAACTTACACAAACGGCTGCGAACCAGCTGGTTGCTAACAACGGACTGGTTCTCCAGGAGACGCGCGTTTTCGCAACCAAAGGTGCCGAGCACCTTCGAATCGCGGTCACCAAGATGCCCGGCATACAAAAACCCTACGTGGTCATGCCACTTGGAACGCCCGAGTACGGTTACGTCGACTGGGTCCGCACGTCTTTCCTAGGCCGCGCTGCGCTGGCTGCCCCAGGCGGCCGTTCGTCTCTCGCTCTGTGCTTCGCTGGACCGGACCTTCTGCGGCTGGACATTGAAACCACGAGCGCGGTGACGAGAGATCAAGTCGGCGGTCTCGTCAGTCGCGTGAACAGACTGCTCCAGCACTGAGGAGGACTTCCATGCCCCACTACGTCTACTCGCCCGTGGGCGGTAAAGCGAACATGTGCCCGTATCCGTACGAAGAGTATTGCGTCAACTTGGACGCCTCTAACGCGTATTGCGATTACAACAACATTGGTACAAGACCGCATCCTCGGGTGCATTTTCAGTCGCCGATGGATATCGTTACTAACTGGAATGCATCTGTTCACCTCTACACGAGTACCGGCATCAACAGCGTTTCGCTGGTACACTACAATAATGGCTGCGCAGGCAACCCCGACGTTGGCGCGAGTAAGTACATAGTTTTGCATATGTACACTGGCTTTAATCTCGGCGGAAGCTGGGTTGGATCGGTGACATTCGTGCATGTTGAGAACCGCAAGGCGCAGGGCACATATAACCTCACTGACTCTGGCCTCGGCTACCACTACTTGTACGATCTCGGCACATGCGCCCCTTCCTATGACGTATGCTCTACCGTCTACCACGTGCACGTTGAACAGGACAATGCCACGACGGGATCAGACATACAATGCCCCGACACGGCTGTTGCGGCAGCTTCATGGCTGTTTCGGTGGGGTAGCTGATGCTCCGACCGCTGCGCCGTAGCGTGATATGTATGGCTCCCTTCGGTTTGATAGCGGCGGCAGTAGCCTGCGGCGGCGGTAGCAACGGCACCAATCCAACAGGCACCGTGCAGTGGTCGCCATCAATCGCTGTCCGACCGAGCGAGGCTTTGGCTTCCGTGACGGCGTTGCCGGTCCCGAGTGCCGAGGGGCAGTTCGACTGCCGCCGCTACACTTCGGCGTGCTCCGCGATCGAAGACCTTGCGCGGCTGGTATCATTGGGCTCGCCGCGGCTTGCGGACCATCTCCTGCTTTCGGACTACATCTGCCCGGGTGGAACACCTCAGGGCATCGGAGGTCCTTACCCCCTCTGCGGCAGCGCCCAGACTGGCGAAACGCGTCGCGGCTATCTCGACTACAACGACGTCCAGGGATTCGTGAATCCCGTCTCTACCTTCACGCTCGATATGAGCCGGGTGGGCGATGACACCACGAAGGGATTCGATTGGCGGCCGCGCACCATATCCTGCCGAGCCCCGTCATGCGAACGAATCATGATTACGTTCGGGCAGCAAGACGGGCCCAATCTCGTCTCTGATGGCTTTCTCTCATTCGATGTCACTGTGACGGCAAGCGGAGACTGGCGAATTAACTTCCTGGTAAGTGCGTTCATCGTCGGGGATGCCGGTATCCTCTTGAATGGAGGTGAGATCAGCGGAGAGTCGCTGCACTCGGCATTTGCTGGATACAGGAGTTTCCACCGATGGATGTCGTAGTCTCGCGGAGTCTTGTGGTCGTGATCGGTGGAGTCCTCTTCGTCGCGGGCTCTGCCAAGCTCGCCCGCCACAGCTACTTCCTGGCGAGTATCTTGTCGTGGTCAGCGTTCACGCCACGCCAGGCGCGGGCGCTTTCTTGGGCGCTCCCGGAATTCGAGGTGCTACTGGGTAGCTGGTCAATAGGTCAGGTCTTGATGCAAGGTCGACCGTACCTCGCGGCTTTGGCCGGGATCCAGGCGGCGTTGTTCGTTGGCTTCACTGGAATGCAGGTGGTTATCCTTCGACATACGGCGGCGGCCGACTGTGGATGCCTCGGCACACGGTCCGAGATGGGAGCAGCATCGTTGGGCCGATCCGGGCTCCTGGCTTTGGCTGCAGCGGCCGCTTTGATCGTCGCCGTCATTTGATTTCAGACTGTCGTTAACGACTGGTACGCGAACGTCCACGAGGCGGAGTCTGCCCCGAGCCCGGACCTGGCCCTCTCGCGTCGATCGGCATTGGACAGCCGCTAGCGACGAGAATGGCCCCGCATCCACGCCGAAGATGTCCACCTATCGGCGGCTTCTATGATCGGGGTCATACCTCCCTGAAGGTGCTGGCGGCTCAGCATCGGTGAACCGGTCGCGTCCCTGTCCGGGCAGGGTCGTCCGCGAACGCTCTCGTCCTCCCTCTACAAAAACCTGAGCAGCACCCGCTCGCCAGAGCCGTTCCCGATCTCGCGCCCGCGCCGGATGCTGCCGTCACCCTCCTGTTGCCCGATGTCTACCCGCAATCTCCTCGCGAACGCCGAGAATGACGCAGGACGCCTCGCGTCACTAGCTCACGGTGGAAGCGATGAACGGCCGCCATACTCCGCGTCTCCTGCGCCCCGGCGTGCCCGCCCTTGCCGTTCCGCGCGTGCTTCACCGTCCCGCCTCGTGCCAACTGGCCTTCGTTTTCGGCGGGATTCTCTCGTTCAGCGAGCTCTTCGTCTTCGTCTCTCTCTCGCCGCTCGCGGGCGCCGCCCTCGCCGTCTCATCAGTCGGGCTCGCGGCCGCCGTTCGCCAGCAGCTCCTCGGCCGCGCGCGTGCAACCGAGGCCAGGGCCGCGGCCGCGCGGGAGAACGCCGAACCGACGGTCGACAGCGAAACGCGCCTCCCGAACCGGGGCCAGCTCATCGACCAGCTTGTGCGGGACATCGCCCGGACGCGGCGCTATTCCCATGATCTCACCCTTGCCGTCGTCGAGATCGCCCGCTTCGACGACTTCCGCGCCTCCTGGGGTCCGGAGACGACCCGCGCTGCGGTCCTCCACGTCGCCGAAACCCTGCGACGCGTGACCCGGAGCTCCGACTTCGTCGCCCGGCTTGATTCCGCCCGGTTTGCGATCCTCCTCATCCAGTGCGATGAGACTCAGGCCGGACTCTTCGGTGATCGCCTGTCCCTGGCTGTCAGCAACCGGCCGCTACGTTCCGCGACCGCCGTCAGGATCCCGCTCTACGTCGGCGTCGACGTCGTCGCCACACAGTATTCCGGCGAACGCTTCCGCGGCCCGCTCGACTTCCTCAGCGTCGCCGGTGGCGACGTCCTGCCGGAGACAGAGCCGGGCGCGGCGCGTGTTCCCGCCCGCCCGCGGACGCTGGCCGCCGATCCCCAGGCGCTGCGCCGCCAGCTCGTCCGCGACTATTATCCTGAAGGCCGCGCCGACGATTTCGCCGACGCCTATCGCGAGCACCGCAACCGCGCCCGCCGCGTCATCTGATTCGCGCGGGGCTTGGGGCTGACTCCTCAGTCCCAAGCCCCGAGTCCCAGGCCCGGCGCCTGGCGCCTGGCGCCTGGCGCCTCGCGCCTTACGCCTTCTTGATCTCCTCCAGGTGCGCGGCGAGCGACTGGCCCGTGCGCCACTGCGGCTCGGCGCCTTCCAGGCTGGTGATCTTGCCCCAGTTCTCCTCGATCCATTCGGCCGCCTTGAACTCGTCCATGCCCGGGCGCACGCCGGGGCCCTTCACCATGGCGGCACGGCTGAAGCTCCCCGCGCCCGCTTCGATGACCAGGCCGCTGTCCGTGCACTCTTTCGAGCACATGTACACAACGGCCGGCGACACGAACTCCGGCTTCAGCTTGTCGACCATCTCCTGTGGCATGACGGTTTGCGTCAACCGCGTCCCTGCCACCGGCGCGACAGTGTTGACGGTGACGTTGTACTTCGCGCCCTCCTGCTTCAAGACGTTCATCAAGCCCAGCATCGCCGTCTTCGCAGCGCCGTAATTCGCCTGTCCGAACTGACCCCAGATCCCCGACGACGACGTCGTCAGCACTACCCTGCCATAG
>JAKALX010000144.1 GCA_021823905.1 Chloroflexota bacterium
AGCGGCTGGCGCCGATGCTCGCGCAGATCGTCGCCCTCAACGGCGAGGTCCCTGAGGAGCTTTCCGCCGACGCCGGCTATGCCTCCGAAGCCAACTTCCAGGCCCTCGCCGAGGCCAACGTCACCGCCTACATCGCCTTGCGCCGCTACCACCACGACGAACCGCCCGAAGCCGACCCCGCACCTGCTCACGCCTCCGGTCGCTGGCCACAGCGGGTCGCCATGCGCCAGCGGCTGGCCACGAGCGATGGCAAGGCGCGCTATAAGCTGCGCAAGCAGACCGTCGAGCCGGTCTTCGGCCAGATCAAAGCGGCAAGAGGTTTCCGCCAGTTTCTCCGCCGCGGTCTGCCGTCCGTCCAGGCTGAATGGGCCATGCTCTGCACCGTCCACAACCTCCTCAAACTCCACCAGGCAGCCCTCAACCCCGCCTAAACCGCTCTAACCGGCTCCCTGCGCCACTCACCGGCGTGCTCCGACCCCTTCCACGCGGCCCTCCTGCGCCCGACGCCCTCGCCTCCCGCCCCAGCAACGCCATCCGTCTCTCCCATCACCGCATTCCGCTCCCATTCGCCCCCCACTCCGCTAAACCGGCAGACTCCTAGCGTTTTGGGGTTCCGCACTCGGAACGCCAGGGACCTTCGTGGTGAAGAGCGCCACCTGAAGGCCGCCGGGCGCGCCCGGTGCATGGGTTGTTCCGCTCAGGATCGGCGCTGGGGGTACTGGTCGGAGAGAACCACTTCGATGTCTCCCGTGAGCTTGCCGACCTCGACGCCGATGGCGTTGCCGAGACGCCGGAATGTCAAGTCCGCCACTCCATCGCCGAAATGGAGGTCGCGGATGTTGACCCAGTCGACCTGCGGCGGGAGCAGGGGACGGACAACGGAGAGCTGCCCGCCGCTTCCGGGGTAAAGGCCAAGCATCGACGTGAAGATGCTGGGCATCGCGGCGGCCGACCAGGCCTGGGGACGGGAGGCCACGGGGTACGGGGTGGGTACGCGCCGCACCGGGCGTTCGTCCCCCGAGAACAGCTCCGGCACGCGGAAATCGGGAAAGCCCAACGCCATGTCCACGAGGGCGCTGCCCAGGATGGCGGCCTCCTTGTCGCGACCGTAGTAGCGCAGGCCGGAGAGCAGGATTGCATTGTCGTGTGGCCACACGCTGCCGACGTGGTAGCCCAGCGGGTTGTAGCTGGCAACACGGGTCGACAGGGTGCGCACGCCCCAGCCGCTGAACAGGTCGCTGCTCAACAGCATCCTACCGACCCTGGCGGCGCTCCGAGGGTCGGCCGCACGCGCCCAGAGAACGTGGCCGGCGTTCGAGGCGCGGGTCGGGATTGGCCGCCCTTCACCGTCGGTACAAAGCGCATAGCCGAGGGTCTTGTCACGGAAGGCGCGCTCGAACTTGCGGGCAAAGCGCTCAGCTTCGCGCGCGGGCTGGTCGCCAGCACGGACGCCGATCGCCTGGCCAAGCTCAGCGAACGCGCGCAGGGCAGCAACGACGTAGGCCTGGACTTCTACCAGGGCGATCGGCGCCTTCGCGAGCGAGCCATCGGGCCAGACGATCGCATCGTGGGAGTCTTTCCAGCCCTGGTTCTCCAGGCCGGCGGCGGATTCGCGCGCGTAGGTCACGAAACCGTGGGGGTCTGCCTCGTATTTTGAACGGCACCAACCGATCGCCTGCTCGATGTTCGGCCAGAGCCGGCGAATGGTGGCCGCGTCGCCCGTCCAGCGGAAATATTCGCCGGCCGCGAAGACGTACAGCGGCGTGGCGTCGGCGGTCCCGTAGTAGCGAGCGAAAGGTACCTCGCCAGCCTGGGCCAGCTCCCCCCAGCGAAGCTCGTGCGGGATCTTGCCGGGTTCGGCGTCATGGGCCGGGTCGAACTCGTGCGCCTGATGGGCACCCAGGACAGCCAGCGCGTTCCGAAGCACGGACGGCGAGAACGCCAGGAGCTCGATACCTGCGATCAGGCTGTCGCGACCGAAAAGCGTATCGAACCAGGGCACGCCCGCCGCGAGGTAGTGTTGATCGCCGAGATCCGTCTCAAGGGAGTGCACATCCAGCAGGCCGCGTTCGAGCATCGCGTTCACGCCGGCGTGGCTCGTGGTCATCCTGGTCCCTCTCGCTAACCAGGCGGCTTGCTCGCGACCGATGCGTTCCGTCATCGACTGGACGGTGGCGCGCGCCGGCTGTGCCCCTGGCGTGAGCTCGAAGCAGAGCTGCCCGGTCTCGCCGGGCGCCAGCTTGAATTCGTATCTCGCCTCCGTGCTGCTCAAGCGCCACGGCGTGGGACTGAAGCGGAGGGTGGACGCACGAATGGCGTGGTCGGCCCCCACGTATCGCCAGCTAACTGTGTCGCGGCCGACCTCATTTGTTACTGCTGCACGCTCGGATATTCGTTCGTAGCCGCGAACTTCGAAGATGTCGCGAAAATCCGCATCGAAGGCGATCTGAAGCGGCACGGTCAATGGGCCGTGGCCGTAGTTGGAGACGGTGATCGACTCGCACACGCCGCCGGAAACGACGCGCTCGCGGCGAACGACAAGGGCCTGCGCGGGGATCTCCTCGTGTCGCAGGGACGAACGGATGCTGGGGTTCGTGAAAACCGCTGAGTGGGTCGTGCCGCTGCTCGAGTGGTCGAGCAGGACCGGTGAGACGCCGCCAAGGGTGAGGGAAAGGGCCGAGAGGTGCCGTGTGTCGCGATGATAGATTCCCGTGCTCGGCTCGCGGCCGGCGTCGATGTCACCCGAGGCGAGGCTCACCACTGAGACCCCGCCGTATCGGAGGATGGCGCATTGGGTGATGCTCCCCCGTGGATGGGGTTCTTCGCCGGCCGGCAGCCAGGTCGGGAGTACCGGAGCGCTCTCCTCCATCAGCTTGCCGGCAATGCGAGCACTGGCGTCCTCCCCGTCCGGCCGGACTTGCACCCAACCACCTCGGCGTAGAGTTCCTCATGGCGGAGGACCATCTGTTCACCCGAAAAGAGCGCCTCGACGCGTTCGCGACAGGCGCGCCGGTCGATCTCCCGCGCGCGCTCGACGAGAGCGCAGGCCTCGTCGACGGTCTCGCAAATGAACCCCGTCTCGCCGTCCGCGATCACCTCCGGGACGGAGCCGTTGCGGAACGCGATAACGGGTGTCCCGGTCGCCATCGATTCGGTCATGACGAGTCCGAAAGGTTCGCGCCACTTGATCGGAAAGAGCGTCGCCAGCGCATTCCCGTAAGCAGCTGCTTTGAACTCATGCGAAGCGTGTTCGACGACCTCCGCGTCAACCCCGTCCAGGGCGGGCACGACATGGGAATCGAAGTACTCGCGCTCCGAGTCTTCGTTGATCTTAGCGAGGATGAGGAGCCGTCGCTGCGTCCTCCGAGCGATCTCGATCGCCTCTACCACGCCCTTGTCCGGGCTCATCCGGCCCACGAAGAGGAGATACTCCCCGCCGGCGCCGTTAAACGGGTAGAGGCAAGTGTCGATCCCGTTGTGGATGACCGTGGAGCGAGTGCACTTCGGCATCGAGCTCTGCTGATCCTCGCTGATGCAGACATAGGAGAGTTTGTGCGCGAGGCGGCAATAGAGCGCCGCGGCCTCCGGATAGAGTTTGCCGTGCACCGTGTGCACTACCGGTGTATTGATGAAAGGGGCGACGAGCGGGCCAACCGACGAGTGGTCGTGGATGACGTCGAAATCGCGGTGAAACGCGTATGCGTCCAGCGTCGAGAGCGCCTCCACCATCCAGTTTCCTATCTGGCGGGATGGCGGTGTTTCGAACGTCGAAACGAGCCTGGCGCCGGTCTGCGACCCCCCGGCCGCGAACAGGGTGACATCGTGGCCGCGGCGGACGAGACCTTCCGCGAGGACGCTGACGACGCGCTCAATTCCGCCGTATCCGGTGGGTGGAACGCTAAACCACGGGGGCGCCATGAGCCCGATGCGTAATTTTTCCAACTTCCGCCTCCCATTTACCATTTCTTCGGGATGATGACGGCCGTCGGGGCGGTCTTCCATATGCGAACCGGTACGGCTTGCGACAGTTCCATTGCAGCCCACCCGTGGGGGACCGGCACAGACTCGATCTCCTGGATGCCCGGTCTGGTCCAGCGGAGGAAGACGGCTGAGGCCGCCTGGCGGGTGTTCCCCTCAATTCGTCGCGGCGCGCTCCGGCAACGCGTCGCCAGGCATTCGCTCAGCGCTCCCACCCCAAGTCGCTGGTGCTAGCCAACAGCTTTGACCCGCGAGCGACGGGCGACGCGAATCCTTGATGCGAACGGCGGCGACCCCGAGCTCTGGCATTACGAAGGACGCGCTGGCGGCGCCGTGCGCTACGGACGACCAGCCGGTGCCATGCGTCTCAAAGCCTCCGCAAGAGAGAAAGTTTAGGACGAACGGCTTCCAAGGATTTGAGCGACTTCGTCCAAGGCGCTCCGCCCCTCGTCTCGGGCCTCGGCCCGCCCAAGGAGCACGGGCGCCAGGGCCTCGACCATGTCCGCGGTTTCCGCGTCACGAGCCCGAAGGAGCGCGTGGGCATCGGCGGCCGAATGTCCTTCGAGCCAGTAGGGGCGCACCGCCTCTGTCACGAGCATCCCGCCGAGCAGCTCCACGCGCTGGTCGTAGTCGAGCCCCATGACGTTCAGCAGGCGCTCCAAAAGGTCACGAACGGCTTCCGGCGACCAGCTGGTGGCAGCAACGCCGCGCAGGACCGCGTCAACGATCTGCCGAGAACGGTCTGCGGTTGCCGGATGCTCTGCGTTCATGGCCTGCCTCCACGTGGCTCGCGTGGCTAGAGTCTACGACGAGAAAAAGCTGAGTGATAGCGCACTTGAACATTTATCCGTGCGGATTCTCGCAACTTCTCGTCACGCCGTAGCCTGCCGCGAACCGGCGACATGCACTGTCGCGTCGGCTCAGAGACCCAGGATCGCCTCGAGATCGCACTTTCTCTCCATGATCTGGCCCCAGGGATCCGGCTCTGCCAGCCAGCGCGGGTCAAGGAGCGAAGCGTCGCCGGGAAACACTCGGCCGAGCGTTTCCCAGGTTTGCGGCACTGAGACTGGACCGCCAGGCTTTGCCCGGGGCGAATACGGCGCAGCCAGGCTCTTGTGCCGTGCGTTCTGGTTCGCGTCGAGGAACACTTTGCCTGTCCGGCGCTCCGTCGCCCACTCCAGCGTTACGTCCTTTGGTCGTCGTGCCGCGAGTTCGATGCAGATGGTGGTCGCGGCGGTGCGGATGACGGTGTAGTCGAGCTTCCTTCGCACCGGAACGTAGACGTGCACGCCGGTCGCGCCCGAGGTCTTCACGAACGAAGGCAGGCCGACCGAGTCGAGCAGCTCTTTGAGTGCGAGCGCCACTTCGCAGGTCCGCGAGAATGCGGGCCGGTTCGGCTGGGGCTCGCCGCCCTTTGCCTCCGTGCCGGCGTAGACGTAGGGGTCCAGGTCGAAGAGCAGGAAGTCCGGGTAGTTGAGGATCGACGCCTCGAGTGCCGTGACCGAGCCGGTGAACGACACTGGAACGCCCGGGGCATCCGGCCCGGGGTCGATCCGTGCCAGCGAAGCATGCCACTCGAGGTCCGCGGCCTGGCAGAGCCAGAGCAATGTCGCGAGGTTGTTGCAGAGAAGCCACGGCTGGTCGCGGCGCTCACCCTCCGAGAAGATCATGACGTGCTCGACGAAGCTGGGGAGCTCGGGCTTCCAGTGGCGCTGGTAGAACCGCTTGCCGTCGATGCCGTTGGGAAACCTGAGCAAGGTGAGGGGCCGGTTCTGGAGGTGAGGAAGCACGTGCGCCCCGGCCAGAATTGCATAGCGGAGCAGGTCGCGTTTGGAGATCGCCGGCCACTGTGGTGATGCGGGCCAGAGCTCTTTGTCGAGATTCGCAAGCGGCAGCGTCCAGCCGGCGCCTTCGAGCGTGAGACGGTGGGCCGGGCGATCGAGCTGCTCCAGCAAGCCCGCTGCAACGTCGGAAACCGGAGCGGCCGGCGAATTCCGTGGTCCGTGGACCTCCACCGCGACCTCTCCCGCAAACCCTTTGAAGACCGGTGAACGGAGAACGCCCGCCGAGGTGATGCCCGTATACTCGACCACAATCCGCAACCCCGGCCGCACCCATGTGGCTGCGCGGTCATCGGGTGTTGGATCGGCAAACGGGCTGCCTTCCGCACGTCGCAACTCGAGCTCGCGCTGGAAGCGCAGGAGCTCTGCCTCGCTGAAGCCGCCACCGACCCGTCCGCGGTAGGTGAGGCGTCCGTCCTCGTTCGGCCGGCCGATGAGGAGTCCACCGAAGGTCGAGGCCCGGCGTCCGGTCCCGGCGGTGAACCCGCCAACGGTGAACGTGTCGCGATCCAGCGCCTTTCGCTTCAGCCACGACAGGCTCCGCCGGCCGGGCTCGTACCGCCCCCGGGCGCGCTTCGCAATGATCCCCTCGAAACCGGCGTCGACTGCGGCCTGGAATGCCGTGTCAGGGCCGGCCTCGATTGTGACCACGGGTGCGACGTGGGCCGAGGGGAGCAGGACACGGTCGAGGCAGGCTCGGCGATCAGCGAGAGCCGCGCCCAACAAGCCGTAGCCGTCGAGATGAAGCAGGTCGAAGACGAAGTAGACGACGTGAATCTCTCGCGCGGCCGCCGCGATGCGTTCCTGGCCCTGGAGGTTCATGCGCTGCTGGAGCAGCTCGAACAAGGGGCGGCCGTTGGCGGCGACCGCGACAATCTCCCCGTCGAGGAGGCACGAGGCGGCGGGTTGCCGAGCCAGTTCAGCGGCGACCTCCGGGTACTGGGCGGTGATGTCATGCCCGCCGCGCGAACGGATTGTTGCCGAGCCGTGGTCCATCAGCGCCTGCGCTCGCAGACCGTCGAGCTTTGGCTCATAGGACCAGGTGCTTCCCCGCTCAGGGATCGGCGCCGGCGTGGCAAGCATCGGCGCGACGAAGGCCACGGGCGCCGGGATGGCCCCCTCGACATCGGCCGGTGAATACGAGTGGCCGCCGGGCGTGGTTACCGCCTCACCGCGAGCGCGCAGTTCGTCGATGGTCAACCCCGACGCGACGGAACGGTTCTGCTCAAGGACGTCCGGCGCCGAGCGAGCGGCCACGTCACGATGCTTCAGGAGGAGCCACTCGTTCGTCTCACGCCTGGTGTGGACAAGCGCCCAGGAGCCCTTCAGCTTGGTTCCGCGCAGAGTGACCGAGACCTTTCCTGCTTCGATCCCACGCCGCAGTTCTGCCTGGGCCCGTTCGCGATTGTCGAACGAGGTCACTCCGCCCTCGTCCGGTGAGAAGGTGCCGGCGTCCCAGATCTGGCTCGGCCCGCCACCATACTGATCAGGAGGGATGACACCCTCGAAGCCCCGGTACTCAAACGGATGGTCCTCGACGTGCACGGCGAGTCTGCGCTGAGTTGGGTCGAGCGACGGGCCTTTCGGAACCGCCCAGCAGACGAGCACGCCATCGAGCTCGAGCCGAAGGTCGTAGTGAAGCCGGCGTGCCGCGTGCTTGTGGACCATGAAGGTCAGCGGCCCGGACCGAGCGCCGGGAATCGCAGGAGGCGGCTCGGGCGTTGCCGCGAAATCTCGCCTGGTGCGGTAGTCAGCGAGCCGCGGTGGTCGTGGCATGGTTGCGGGCTATGCCGATGCGGGTGTCTTCTTGCGGCGAGCGGTCACCTTCCCCGCAGCCGCGACCTCTGGCTCAGGATCCGCTGGGGCGGGCTTCGCGCCACGCGGCGCACGAGCCGAGGTTGTCCCTTCCTTGCGCTGCTTCGCCGCTTCGACGCTCGCCCGCAGCGCCGCCATCAGGTCGACAGCCGGCGCGACAACCGCGGGCGGTGGAGCGGCAACGTACTGCTGCCCCTCCACCTTGGCGGTAATCAAAGCCATCATCGCTTCCCGGTACTCGTCCCGGTACTTCCCCGGGTCGAATGGCTCGGCGAGCAGGTCGATGAGCGAGTTCGCGATCTTCAGCTCGGCCGCCGAGACTTCCACCGCCGGCTGGACTGGTTCAGGTGCACGCACCTCGTCGGGGTAGAACAGCGTCTCCAGGACAAGCCCACCGTCCCTGGGTCGCAGCGCACAGAGCCGCTCCTTGGTCCGGATCGCGAGCTTCCCAATGGCAAGCAGCTTGCGCTCGGTCAAAGCGCGAACCAACAGCGCAGCCGGCTTCCGGCCGACCTCTTCGGGTTCGACGTAGTAGCCCTTTTCAAAGAACAGAGGGTCTATCTCCTCGCCCTTCACGAACGAAGAGATCTCGATGGCCTGCTTGCTTGGCAGGGGAAGCCGGTCCAGGTCGGCGTCGTCGACGATGACGAAGCGCTCCCGGGAGTACTCGTATCCCTTCACGATTTCGTCTGCCGCCAGGTCTTTCCCGTCCGCGGCGCAGCGCCGGACCAGCTTAATCGGACTGTTGTCGGTGACGTGCAACTGCTTGAAGGAAATGTCCCGGCTCTCGGTAGCCGTGAACAGTTTCACGGGGATGCTCACCATCCCGAAGCTGATCGTCCCCCGCCAGATAGCGCGTGCTGCCATTCGTCGACTCCCAATCCAGCCTGAGCTTTACAATATAGCGATTCCACTTCGCAAATGCCGGCCACGCGGCATTGGGCGTATGTGCGTTCGTCACCGAAATACCGTAGCAGTGCGGCCGGGGCACTGGTAAGCGCACCTCGCGGCCACGGAGCTGTGCGACCGTCCTACGCGGATCCGCAACGAATG
>JAKALX010000145.1 GCA_021823905.1 Chloroflexota bacterium
GATCTCGACGCCGGGGATACGAACCCCCGCTCGCAGGCGCTCGACGAGCCTGGTGGAGGTCTCGGTGGCCACCCGGCCCGCGCGACGGTCAGAGATGTTGCCCGCGGCGTCGAGCGTGCAGAAGTTGCCCCGCGCGGCGACGTCGTTGGGGCCGAGATCGAAATCGATCCCCACCGCTTCGAGGACACCCCGGCCGATGTCGTAGGCCAAAGGATCGTAGCCGAAGAGCGCAAGGTGACCCGGGCCGCTTCCGGGCGTAATCCCGAGGCCCACAGGCGTGGTCAGGCCGACCTCGGACCGGCGAGCGAGGCGTTCGAGGTTGGTTATGTCCGCCGCCTCGAGTTCGCTGCGAAGCGTCTCGTGCTTGGGGAGGCCGCCGAGGCCGTCCAGGACGCAAAGGATGATTTTCGAGGTGGCGGGCTGGGCGAGCCGCCGTGCGAGTTCAAGATCCACGTTGCCTCTTCTGTTTCGCGCGGCCGGCTCTCACCGGGGCGGGTGATGGAACGCCGAAGCGCTCGACGAGCTTCTGGGGGTTTCGCACGCTGAGTGTGAGCCGCCGCGCTCGGAGCGGGATAAGGCGGGGGATGAGCCAGATGCGAACCGGCTGGCGAAAGACGAGGCGGGCCACCTCGCCGGTCGTGCTGACGAGGGCGACGTCGCCGCGGAAGTTCGTCCGCAGGCCGATGCCAGCGGGTAACCAGTGTTTCGCCATCTCGGCGCCCACGATATTCGAGTTCGCGACGACGGTGTCGACGAAGCTGCCGAAGCGGATACGGGTACGATCCTCGGTGATGGCGACGAACGAGGTGGGCGCCTTGAGGGTGGCGGAGAACATCCAGACGAAGAGCAGGCCGAGGACGACGGTGAGGAGCAGGAGCAGGACATTGTGCGAGTCCGAGAATCCCTTGGCGGAGAACGCGGTGCCCACACCCGACGCCAGGGCGACCATCGCCAGCAACGCCTGGAAGAGGCGCATCTCGCGGAAGGCGAAGAGCATGGGCGGCGGCGGGGCGGGCGTGGCTGGCATTCAGGCGTCCTGGAGCGCGGCGACGCCCGGGAGCTCGCGGCCTTCCAGCATTTCGAGAGAGGCGCCGCCGCCCGTGGAGACGTGGGTGAACTCGTTCTCGACCCCCGCGCGAGCGACGACGGCGGCCGTCTCGCCACCACCGACGACGGTCGTTGCCTTGAGGCCGGCGATGGCGCGGGCGATGCCGAAGGAGCCGCGGGCGAACTTCTCCATCTCGAAGACGCCCATGGGGCCGTTCCAGACGACGGCTTTTGCTGATTGGAGGGCGGCGCCGTAGCGCTGCACCGTCTGGGGGCCGATATCGAGGATCATGTAGCCGTGCGGGACCTGGCCGACGGGAACGGTGGTGACGTGAGCGTCGGCGGCGAACCGATCCGCGGCTACGACGTCTACAGGAAAGTGGACGGCGGCGCCTTGCGTTCGCGCCTCGGCGACTATCCGGCGCGCGGTTTCCACCTGGTCGTCTTCGACCAGCGAGCTGCCAACGTCGATCCCGACCGCTTTGAGGAAGGTGTTCGCCATGCCACCGCCGAGGAAGAGCATATCGAGCTTCGGGAGGAGGTGGTCGATTGCGGCGATCTTCGTGCTCACCTTGGCGCCGCCGATCACGACCGCGAACGGCTTCGGGGGGTTGGCGACGAGTGCGGAGAGGTACCTGACCTCCTTCTCCATGAGGAAACCGGCTACAGCGGGGAGGTAATGGGTAACACCCTCGGTCGAGGCGTGGGCGCGGTGGGCGGAGCCGAAGGCGTCGTTGACGAAAAGGTCGGCGTTGGCGGCGAGCTGCGTTGCGAACTCGGGGTCGTTCTGCTCTTCCTCGGCGTGGAAGCGCAGGTTCTCGAGGAGGAGCACCTGGCTGGGCGACATCCGGGCGACGGCCTGTTCGACTTCGGGGCCGATGCAGTCATCAACGAAGAGCACTTCGCGATCGAGGAGATTCCCCAGGCGGCCGGCGACCGGCGCGAGCGAGAGGGATTCGTCGCGGCCCTTCGGACGGCCGAGGTGGGAGCAGACGATGACCTTTGCGCCGCGGTGCAGGAGGTACTGGATCGTGGGCAGCGACTCGCGGATGCGCGTGTCGTCGGTGACGGCGCCGTTTTCGAGGGGGACGTTGAGGTCGGCGCGGACGAGGACGCGCTTCCCCTTCACGTCGACGTCACGGACGGTCTTCTTGCCGATACCGGGTTCGCTCATTTGCGCGCCGCCTCCCGGGCAATGCCGCGGCGCTCGACGTCCATGAGCTTGTTGACGCGGCGTTCGTGGCGGCCGCCTTCGAATTCGTTCGACAGGAATGCGGCGAGGATGTCATCGGCGATGGCGGTGCCGATTTCGAGGCCACCGAGGGCGAGCATGTTGGCGTTGACGTGCTGGCGGGCGCGGGCGGCTCCCCAGCTCGTGTGGCAAAGCGCGCAGCGGATGCCGGGCACCTTGTTGGCGGTGATGCTGATGCCGACGCCGTTGCTGCAGACGACGACTCCGAGGTCGGCGCGTCCGTCGAGGACGGCGTGGGCCGTCGCCTCGGCGAAATCGGGGTAGTCGACGCTCTCGGGCCCGTTCGTGCCGAGATCGAGCACCTCGTGGCCGAGGGCGCGCGCGGTTTCGAGCAGGTGCTGCTTGAGCTCGTATCCGGCGTGGTCGGCGCCGAAGGCCAGTTTCACGGGCGCACGCTCCTGAGGACCTGGATCTCGCTCAATCCAAGTATACGGGCGACCGTTTGGCGGTCTATGGCGCCCTCGCGGAGAATCCTCGGCGCTCCCTCGCGAGAGAGATCGACGACGGTGGAATCGAGGCCGGCGGCGGTCGGGCCCGCGTCGATCGCCACGGCGCAGGCAGCGCCGACCTGCTCGACGGCTGCCGCACAGGTGGTGGGACTCGCACCGCCGTGGCGGTTCGCGCTGGAGGCGGCCAGCGGGCGCCCAAGGGCGCGAATGACGTCGTACAGGACTGGCGCGTCGGGAATGCGGAAACCAACGGTGGCACCGCCAGCGAGGGCCGGGCTATGCCAGCCCGGAGCGGCGGGGACGATGACCGTCCAGCCGCCGGGCCCGAGGGCCTCGGCGAGCCGGCTAGCGAGGGGCGTGAGGGTGGCGAACCGTTCGATCTCGGCCATGCCGGGCGCGAAGAGCAGCTGAAGCGGCGCTTCTTGCCCTTTGCCCTTCGCTGCGTAGAGCTTCTGGACGGCCGCGTCGTTGTGGACGTCGGCGCAGACGCCGTAGACGGTATCGGTCGGAAGGATGACAAGCTCGCCGTCGCGGAGGGCGGCGGCGGCGGAGCGGACAGCGGCGGGTGTGGGAGGGAGGACGGTTACAGGCATCGAATTCGTAGACCCAACCATACAATTTTGCTACCGTCCGGTATGGGTAACACACCTTCCATGCCTGACACCCTCGCCACATCCCAGGCCAACGCCGCGCGCGACCCGGCCCGTGGACACGAGACGATCGTCGTCCTCGATTTCGGGTCGCAATTCTCGATGCTGATTGCCCGGCGCGTGCGCGAGTTGAACACGTACTGTGAACTCCTGCCGTTCGACACGCCCGCGGAACGGATAGCGGGGATGGACGTTCGCGGGATCATTCTTTCGGGCGGGCCGAGCAGCGTCTACGACCCGGACGCTCCGCTCGCGCCGCAGTGGGTGTTCGAGAGCGGGTTGCCGATCCTCGGCATCTGCTATGGGATGCAACTCATGGCTCACCAGCTTGGCGGGAAGGTCGTGCCGGGCACCGAACGCGAATACGGGCCCGCGAAGGTCCAGGCGAGCGCCGGCTCGCCGCTCCTCCAGGGACTGCCGGCGGAGTTCGACGTCTGGATGAGCCACGGCGACCGGCTGGAGTCGGTACCACCAGGGTTCGAGAGCATCGCGAGCTCGGGGAACTCACCCTACGCGGTGATGGCCGACCTGACGCGGCGCTACTACGGCCTCCAGTTTCACCCGGAGGTCGTACATACGCCGAAGGGCAAGGAGATCCTCCAGAACTTCGTTGCGGAGATCTGCGGCTGCGCCGGAAGCTGGACGGCGGGGAACTTCATCGAGGAGACCATAGATGCCATCCGGGCCCAGGTGGGCACGGGGCGCGTGATCTGCGGACTCTCGGGTGGCGTCGACAGCGCCGTGGCAGCAGCGCTCGTGCACCGGGCGATCGGCGACCAGCTGACCTGCATCTTCGTCGACAACGGGCTGCTGCGGGCGGGGGAAGCGGAGCAGGTCGTCGAAACGTTCCTCAAGCATATGCAGATCAACCTGGTGCACGTCGAAGCGGAGGAGCAGTTCCTGCAGCAGCTCGCCGAGGTCACGAACCCCGAGACAAAGCGAGTGCGCATCGGGAACACGTTCATCCGGATCTTCGAGCGCGAAGCACGGCGGATCGAAGACGCGCGGTTCCTCTGCCAGGGAACGCTCTACCCGGACGTGATCGAGAGCGCGTCGCACGGGGCCGGGTCGGTGAAGATCAAGACGCACCACAACGTCGGCGGCCTGCCACCCGACATGAAGCTCGGGCTGGTCGAGCCGCTGCGATTCCTGTTCAAGGACGAGGTCCGGCGAATCGGCGAGGCGCTGGGTCTACCCGAGGAGATGGTCTGGCGGCACCCGTTCCCGGGACCGGGGCTGGCGATCCGGGTCATCGGCGAGGTTACGCGGGAGAAGCTTGACCTGCTGCGCGGCGCTGACCGGATCGTGATGGACGAGATCCGCAAGGCGGGGCTGTACCGCGACATCTGGCAGAGCTTCGCCGTCCTGACCGACACGAAGAGCGTCGGCGTGATGGGCGACTTCCGGACCTACGGATACGCCTGCGCGATCCGCGCGGTGGTCGCGGACGACGCGATGACGGCGGACTGGGCGCGGCTGCCGCACGAACTGCTGGCGAAGATGTCGAACCGGATCGTGAACGAGGTCCACGGGATAAACCGGGTGGTGTACGACATCACGTCGAAGCCGCCGGGGACGATCGAGTGGGAATGAGCAATTCACGATTCACGATTCACGATTCACGATTCGGGGTGGGTTATCGTGGGTAGCCGGGTTCTGCTTGTGGGCGCGGGGGCGCGAGAGCACGCGGTGGCGTGGAAGCTGCGGCAGAGCGCGAAGGTGGACGAGATCTTCATCGCGCCGGGGAACGCGGGGACGGCGCTTTGCGGGACGAACCTTGCGGACATTCAGCCGAAGCACATCGACGAGCTCGTCAAGGCCGCGAAAGCGCACAAGATCGACTTCTACCTGTCGACGATGGACGACCCCCAGCCGCTGGGGCTGGTGGACCGGCTGACGGCGGAAGGCGTCCTCTGCTACGGGCCAACGAAGGCCGCGGCGCAACTCGAATCGAGCAAGGCGTTCTCGAAGAAGTTCATGGTGGAGCACGGGATTCGAACAGCGGCGGCGACGGTGTTCAGCGACTACCGCGAAGCCTGCGCGTATGTTGAATCGCTGAACGACCACGGGATCGTGGTGAAGGCGAGCGGGCTGGCGGCAGGTAAGGGCGTCATCGTCTGTTACGACAACCGCGACGCGCTGACGGCGCTGGACATCATCATGGTGCGGCGGGATTTCGGCAGCGCCGGCGACCAGGTGCTCATCGAACAGCGGCTCGAGGGCTGGGAAGCGAGCGCGCACGCGTTCTGCGATGGCAAGACGGCGGTCATGATGCCGTTCGCAAGCGACTACAAGCGGGCACAGGATGGGGACATCGGCCTGAACACCGGGGGCATGGGGGCGTACAGCCCGAGCGCGCGAGTCGACGAGGGGCTCGCCACCGAGATCCGGACAAACGTGGTCGAGAAGGTGATGGCGGGAATGGCAGCGAGCGGGATGCCGTTCAACGGGACGCTCTACCCGGGGATGATGATCGCGAAGGACGGGGCGTACTGCCTCGAGTTCAATGCCCGGATGGGCGATCCCGAGGCGCAGGTGCTGATGCCGCGGCTGGAAACGGACCTGTTCGACGTGTGCCAGGCGGCGGCTCAGGGGAAGCTTGCCGGGATCGGCGTGAGGTGGTCGGACAAAGCCGCGGTGGGAGTCGTGATGGCGAGCGGCGGCTACCCGGCGACCTACAAGCTGGGGCACGTCATCGAGGGCGTGGACGACGTGGACGCGGACGTGATGGTGTTCCACGCCGGGACGAAGGCCGACAGCCGCGGGCTGGTCACCTACGGCGGGCGCGTTCTGACGGTGGTTGCCACCGGCGCCACCGTGGCCGAGGCGCGGGCGAAGGCCTACGACAACGTCAAGCGAATCCATTTCATGGACGCGCAGTACCGCAAAGACATCGCTGCCGGGGTTTGACACAGATGAGCACACCGCTGGTTGCCATCCTGATGGGCTCGAAGAACGACGAGGCGCTGCTCGAACCGACGAAGCAGGCGCTCGATTCGCTGGGCATCCCGTTCATCGTCCGGGCGATGTCCGCGCACCGGACGCCAGACAAGGTGCGGGAGTTCGCGAAGCGGGCCGAGAGCGACGGGCTGGAAGTGCTGATCTGCGCGGCAGGCGGCGCGGCGCATCTGCCGGGCGCGGTGGCGGCGCAAACGACGCTGCCGGTCATCGGGATTCCACTGGCGACGAGCGAAGTCGCGGGCGGGATCGACGCGATCTACGGCGTGCTGCAGATGCCGCCGGGGGTGCCGGTCGCCGCGGTAGCGGTTGGCGCGTGGGGGGCACGGAACGCGGCGTACCTGGCGGCGGCGATCCTCGCACTGAAGCACCCGGAGATCGCCGAGGCGTACCGGGACTTCCGGGAGAAGCAAAGCCAGGGGTAGACAAGGACTCAGGACTCAGGACAGCGATGGGAGTCGGAGACGGGCGCCGTAGCGTATGGCTCGATCTTGGGCCAGTGGCGCCTGGTGCTAGAATCCGACTCGTGAAGAGCTATACCGTCATTCTCTCGCCAGACCCGAACGCTGGTGGATACGCTGTGATCGTCCCGGCGATGCCCGGCGCCCTCACCGAGGCTGAATCGCGGGACGAGGCGCTTGCTCGCATCGCCGGCGTGATGGCGGTCTGGCTGGAGATTGCCGCCGAGGATGGCTACGGGCCGCGCCCCGAGACTCCCGAGCTTGTTGCCGAAACGCTCGCCCAGGTGCTCGACGACCGATCCGCCGAAGGCTGGGATTGGGCTGTCGAACTGGCTACGGTCGTACCAGCAACGCGGCTCGCCGCTTGAGTTGGGACGGCTTGCGGGGTTCAGCGGGCGGGAGACGCGGCGCGTCGCTGAACGTCACGGCTGGCGTCTCGACCGCGTGAGCGGGGATCACTTCGTGTATCGGAAGCCGGGTGTAGCCCAGAACCTCTCGATCCCCGAACACCGAGAAGTGAAGGAGGCCTGATGCGCCAGATCATCCGGACCATGGGCATCAGCGTCGACGAGTTCCTTCGCATCGCCCGCAAATAGGCGGGTGGATGACGAGATTCCTCGCGTCGCCAATGTTGGCGAGCTTGACGATGGGGCGCGGCAGGAGCCGGCCCGCCGGCGAACTACCCGGTGGGGCGGCTATAGCGGGCCGACCTCGAAGCTGTAGGTCTCGATCACTGGATTCGCGAGCAGGCGGGCGCACATCTGGTCGACGGCCTTTTCGGCGTCCTTCGCGCCGGCGGCGCGGAGCGTGACCTGGAAGTAGCGGCCCGAACGGACGCCGTCGACGCCCGTGAAACCGAGGGAACCAAGCGCGTTCCCGACGGTGATGCCTTCGGGATCGTTCACGGTGGGCTTGAGGGCGACGTAGACGCGGGCGAGGTAGCGCTTTTCGCTCGATGCCTTCGCCTTCGGCTCGGGCTTCACGGCAGCTTTCTTGTCGTTCGGCTTGCGGTCGTTCTTCTTGCTCATTCAGGCAGGTCCTCCCCGGTCAGCATGCGGTAGACCTTGCGGTAGCGCTCGGTTGTCGCGGCAGCGATCTCCTCGGAGATGGTGGGCGGCGGGTCCGTGTCTTTCCAGCCACTGGCGACCATCCAGTCGCGGACGGGCTGCTTGTCGAAGCTCGGCTGGGCGCCGCCCGGGAGATAGCCGTCGATCGGCCAGAAGCGGGAGCTGTCGGGCGTGAGAACCTCGTCGATGAGGATGACCTCTTCGTTCCAGATGCCGAACTCGAACTTGGTGTCGGCGATGATGATGCCCTTCTCCTGGGCGACGGCGTGGGCGTAGTCATAGACGGCGATGGTGCGGGTGCGCATCGCGTTCGCCGGCTCCGGCCCGACCAGGTCTTCGAGCTGCTCGAAGGTGATGTTCTCGTCGTGGCCGACGGCGGCTTTCGTCGAGGGTGTGAAGATCGTCTCGGGGAGGCGCGCGGATTCGACAAGGCCGGACGGGAGGGGGATGCCGCAGACACTCTGGGTGCGCTGGTACTCCTTCCAGCCGGAGCCGGAGATGTAGCCGCGAGCGATGCACTCGGCATCGAGGCGCTTCGCCTTCTTCACGAGCATGGAGCGGCCGTAGTAGCGCTCGTCAAGCGGAAGCGGGACCTGGCCCGCGTTCTCGCCGGTGATCAAGGCGACGAAGTGGTTGGGAACGATCTCCTTGATGCGGTCGAACCACCAGGCCGAGAGGCGGGTGAGGATCTCGCCCTTGCGGGGGATGCCGCCGTTGAGGACGACGTCGAAGGCGGAGATGCGGTCGGTGGCGACGATGAGG
>JAKALX010000146.1 GCA_021823905.1 Chloroflexota bacterium
GAGCGGCTCAGCCGCTATGCCCTCGCCGGTTTGCTCGCGAGCATGGCCGGCGGCGCCACGATGCTCGCCTTCTGGCTGATCAGCGCCCCGCACGCAAACAGTGAGCTCGGGTGGCTGGCGCTCGCCGCGGCCTCAAACGGGTTCGGGTCCGCTGTCGCCGCGCTGGGCGCGCTGGTGCTGCTCGCCATGGTTCTCGGCGTGACCACCCGGCTCCAGCTCATGGAGCTGGCCCAGGCCGAGCATCCCCTCCTTCGCCGCCTCCAGGATGAGGCGCCCGGCACCTATCACCATTCCATGATGGTCGGGGCCCTTGCCGAGCGTGGCGCCGCCCAGATCGGCGCCGACGCGCTCATCGCCCGGGCTGGCTCGTACTACCACGACATCGGCAAGCTCGCCCGCCCGGGGCACTATATCGAAAACATGCTCGACGGCGCCCAGAACCCACACGAGCTACTCACGCCTGTGCAGAGCGCCGGCGTTATCCGCGATCACGTCAGCGACGGCCTTGAGGTTGCCCGCCGTTACCGCCTCCCCGGCGTCATCCGCGATTTCATCCCCCAGCACCACGGCACCAGGCTGGTCAGCTACTTCTACCGGCGCGCCGTCCAGGCGGGAGGCGCCGTCGATCCACAGCCTTTCCGCTACGCGGGTCCAAAGCCCCAGACGCGCGAGGCGGCGGTGGTGATGCTTGCCGACTCCTGCGAGGCCGTGGTTCGGGCGAGCCAGGGCGGCGGCACGCCGGAAATCGACCAGCTCGTCGACGCTGTCTTCGCCGAGCGCCTGGCGGAAGGCCAGCTCGACGAATGCGACATCACCCTGCGCGAGCTCCAGGCGCTCGCCGCCTCGTTCAAGGCAACCCTGCGAGCCGTCTATCACCCCCGCGTCGCCTATCCCGACCCAACCCCCGAAGAGCTCGCCGGACTCGCCCGCGGCGAGATCCCCACGCACGTCTAACAGCCTGCGTCTAACGTCCAACGTCTACTACACTACGGTCATGCGTTTCGCCATCATCCGCTTCCCCGGAACGTGGAGCGACCGCGACTGCTACCACGCCCTGCACACCGTCCTCGAACAGCAAGCCGACATCCTCTGGCACCGCGAGACGGACCTCAGCGGCTACGACGCCGTCGTCCTGCCCGGCGGATTCTCCTACGGCGATTACCTTCGCTGCGGCGCCATCGCCCGCTTTTCGCCGGCGATGGAGGCCGTGATGGAGTTCGCCGCCAAAGGGCGCCCCGTTATCGGCATCTGCAACGGCTTTCAGGTTCTCTGCGAAAGTGGCCTCCTCCCCGGCGCGCTGATGCGCAACGATTCCCTCCAGTTCCGCTGCGAGTGGGTCCACCTCCGCCGCGGGGGGGGCGCGACGCCCTGGGCCGACAGCATTCCCCAGGGCACGGTCCTGCGCGTGCCAATCAGCCACGGCGCCGGCAACTACTACGCCGATGCGCCGACGCTGACGCAGCTCGAAGCCACGAACCGCGTCGTGTTCCGCTATTGCGACGCCGCCGGGAACCCGACCCCCGCGGCCAACCCGAACGGGTCGCTCAACAACATCGCCGGCATCATCAACGCCCGCGGCAACGTCCTCGGCATGATGCCGCATCCGGAGCGCGCTTCCGAGCAGCTCACCGGCGGCGCCGACGGCAACCGCATCTGGGAGTCGTTCATCCGCCAGGGCCTCGCCGTCTTTTCCTGAGCAACGCGCGCGGCGCCACCAGACGCGCCGGGCGTATCAGTACGCGACCGCGAGGGAGCCGGCCAATGTTCGGCGAGCGGCCGGAGTGTGACATGCGTGGGTGATAAGAATGCGCCCGTGAAACGCGAGTACACGGTCATCGTTGAGCAGGGAGAGAACGGCTACCTTATCGGCACGGTGCCGGCGGTCCGAGGATGTTTCACTCAGGGCAAGGGTCTTGACGAGTTGATGGAACGCATCAAGGAAGCCCTGGAGCTCTCCCTCGAGGAACTCGGTGAGGAAGCGGAAGAACCACTCAAGTTCCTCGGCGTTCACCGGATCGCGGTCTGAGCCTCAACCGCAGCCGCGCCGCGCCATCGGCACGTGAAGCCCCAGCGACACGCTGTTTCGGTGGTTTCCCCGACTCCGCGCTGCTGGATCCCCGAAATCTGCCGCTCAACCGCCGCGTTCATCATAACGGCCTAGACAGTGGTCACCGGACTGGGGTAGAAATCGCGGGATCGTAAAGATCCGGCGCGGGGCGTGTAGGCGTCCGGCCGCAAGGGAATCCCATGACCGCTTTCCCGGCGAGCTATCCGATTGTCGTCGACATCGATCCACCAGCCTCACAGGGGCGGCTCGGCGTCTTCTTCCGGCTGATTATGGCCATCCCGTCGCTGATCGGCCTGGCGGTCGTCGGCTTCATCGCCATGATCATCACGGTCATCGCCTGGATTGTGATCCTGATCACCGGCAAGTATCCCGGCGGCATGATGAATTTCGTCGCGGGCGCGGTTCGATGGATGGGGCGCACCTACGGGTATATGTACCTTCTCACGGACAAATACCCGCCATTTTCTCTCAACGAAGACAGCGCCTACCCGATCCGCGTGAGCGTGCAGGGCCAGGTCGATGGCCGGAGCCGCCTCACCGTCTTCTTCCGCTACATCATGGCGATCCCCCACCTCATCATCGTCGGCGTCCTCGGCTACGCGGTTGGTGTCGTCGGATTCATCGCCTGGGTGATCGCGCTCTTTACGGGCAGCGTGCCGGCGGGCCTCCATTCGTTCATCGCGGGCTACGTTCGCTGGTACGTTCGTCTAGAGGGCTACATCCTCCTGTTGACGGACCAGTACCCGCCGTTCAGCCTGAGCTAGCCCGGTCGCGGCAACCTTCTCCGTGGCCGCCTGGCGTGTCTCGACGCGGCGGCCACGGAACCTGAGCATCGCGCAGCGTGGCGCGTATTGAGCCGTCGCGAGCGCCAGAGCGAGTGGAGCGTGGCACCATGGCCGACGAACGCCAGCGGGAACTCAACGAGCAGAACGCCGCTCCGAACTCCCCCGACGAGACATCGCCGCCCCTCACCTGGGACGCGCCGCCGGCCGCCAGCCCGCTGACTCCTCCCTCCTCCCACCTCCCTCCTCCCTCGCCCACCTACCCCGTCCGCTACGACGTCGCCTACTCTGATCACCTGAGCCGCTGGAAGACGCTCCTGCGCTTGCCGTTCCTCCTCCCGGTGTGGCTCTTCCTCTATCTCGTCCAGTTCGCACTCTTCCCGCTCGTTGCCGTCGGCTGGACGACCGTCTTCTGGCGCAGGAAGCACCCGTCCTGGGCGTTCCAGGGGGCCGCCGGCGCGATGGCGTTCTCTGCCCGCGCTACCGCCTTTGGCCTCCTCCAGACGGACCGGTTCCCCAGCTTCGACATCGAATCGAGCCCCGTCACGCTCGAATTCGACCCGCCGCCGAGCGGGCAGCTCAGCCGCTGGCGCGTCTTCTTCTGGAAGCTGACGCTGCTCGTCCCCCAGTTGGTCGTCCTCTGGTTCCTCCAGCTCGCCCTCTTCGCCGTCACCGTCATCGCCTGGTTCGCGATCCTCATCACCGGCCACTACCCGCGCGGCCTCTTCCCCTTCGCCACCGGCGTGATGCGCTGGCATTACCGCGTCGCCGGCTACTTCTTCTCGTTCAACGACCGCTACCCGCCCTATGCGCTCTCCGCCAGCGCCGGCCCGGCGGGCGCGGGCGCAACGGTCGCCTCCGGCATCTCCGGCTTCCTGCTGGGCGGCGGATTCACGGCGCTGATCGTGGTGGCGGGCATCCTTGGGTCGCGCCCACATCGGGAGACGGCGGACTATGCAGCCCTGCAGAGAGGCCAGTCGATAGTCGAAACGAGGGTCTCGACGTCAAACGGCCACGTCCTGGTCGCGCTCGAGCGGATCTACGATCCCGGCGACTCCATGGCGAAGTTGCTGCGGATTGACGAATACGAGCGCATCGTGGTCGTCGAGTGGAGGGTGGCCGTCGATTCCCCATCAGCGTCTGTTAGCCGCGACGCCGCTTACCTAACGGCGCGGAGTTATGGCTGGGAGCACGACTACGACGCCCAAATCGTCACCGTGGACAACCGCGCCGCCCCGGCCACCCTCGGCTACTACGATATCGCGCTGATCCGGGCTGCGTTCGTCATCCCCGCCGACGCCACGCCCCTCAGGCTCCGCTTCCACAACGGCTTCGCCGGCGCCGGTGGCATCGAGTACGAATTCGAGTACTAGTTTCGCGAGGCTCCACGCGGGCCGGACCACGGACAGGATCCGTTGGCTCTCTGGTCTCTTGTCTCCGGTCTCTTATCTTTATCTCATGCCCGTTGACCAGGACGCCCTCGACGCCGTCGCCCTTTCCCGTGCCGAATACGACCTCCTCGTCGAGCAGCTCGGCCGCGAACCCAACGAAGTCGAGCTCGGCATGTTCGGCTCGCTCTGGTCCGAGCATTGCGGCTACAAGAACTCCAAGCCGCTCCTACGCCTCTTCCCCACCGGCGGTGACCACGTCCTGACCAAGATCGGCGCCGAGAACGCCGGGGCGATCGACATCGGTAACGGCCTCTGCGCGGTCATGAAGGTCGAGTCCCACAACCATCCCTCGGCGATCGAGCCGTTCCAGGGCGCGGCCACGGGCGTTGGCGGCATCGTCCGGGACATCTTCGCGATGGGCGCCTACCCCGTCGCCATCCTCGATTCCCTGCGCTTCGGTCCGCCTGATGATCCCCAGAACCGCTACCTGTTCCACGGCGTCGTCGGCGGCGTCGGCTCCTACGGCAACTGCCTGGGCATCCCTAACGTCGGCGGCGAGGTCGTCTTCTCCAGCGCCTACAACGGCAACCCGCTGGTCAACGCGATGTGCCTGGGCATCGCCGAGACCGCGCGGCTCCAGTCAGCCAGGGCCACGGGCATCGGCAACGTCATGCTCCTCGTTGGCGCGGATACCGGCCGTGACGGCATCCATGGCGCGTCAGGCCTCGCGTCGCGGACGGATCCCGAGGCGCGCTTCGAGGAGATGCGCCCGGCGGTACAGGTCGGCAACCCGTTCCTCGAAAAGCTCCTCATGGAGGCCTGTTTCGAGCTGGCCTCGGAGCACGGCGACTGGATCGTCGGCCTCCAGGACCTTGGCGCCGCCGGCCTCACCTCGTCGGTCGTCGAATGCTGCGCGAAGGGTCACTCCGGCGCCGTCCTCGAACTCGCCAACGTCCCCCGGCGCGAGCACGGCATGACGCCCTACGAGGTCATGCTCAGCGAAAGCCAGGAGCGGATGCTCGTGATCGCGAAGGCGGACCATGTCGGCGACGTAAAAGCGCTCTTCCAGCACTGGGAGCTGCACTGCGAGCCGATTGGAACCGTCACCGCCGGAAACGAAGTGGTCCTCATGGACGGCGGCGTCGAGGTCGGCCGCGTCCCCGTGGAGATCGCGACCGAGCCGCCCCAGTATCGCCGCGAAGGCGTCCGGCCGGCGGAGCTCGCCGAGCTCAACGCTTTCAACCTGGCCGGCCTCCCGGATCTCGATCCGGCCCAGGCCACGGCAACCCTGCTGCGGATGCTGGCGCTGCCGAACATCTCCAGCCGCCGCGCCGTCTACCGCACCTATGACCACCAGGTACTCAACAACACCGTCGTCTCACCAGGAGGCGACGCAGGTGTCGTTCGTGTGATGGGCGCCGAGAAGGGTATCGCGCTCGCGACCGACTGCAGCGGGCGGCTCTGTTACCTCGACCCTTACGCCGGCGCCGCCGCGGCCGTCGCCGAAGCCGCGCGCAACGTCGTCTGCACCGGCGCGGTCCCCGTCGCCGTTACCGACTGCCTGAACTTCGGCAACCCCGAGAAACTCGATGTCTACTACCAGCTCGAACAGTGCGTGCGCGGCATCGCCGAGGCCTGCTCCGTGTTCGGCACGCCCGTGGTCAGCGGCAACGTCAGCCTCTACAACGAGTCGGCCGGGCGCTCGATCTACCCCACGCCGGTGATTGGCATGATGGGCATCCTCGACGACGTCTCGAAGCATCTCGTTGCGGGTTTTGGACCGGCCGGGAGCCCCGTCTACCTGCTCGGCGCTGGCCTCGAACAGCCCGCGGAATCGTTGGCCGGCAGCGAGTACCTGGAAGCGATCCACGGCAAGGTTGCCGGTCTCCCGAAGGTTGACCTGCAGGCCGAGCATCGCCTCCAGCAACTCGTCCTCCGCGCGCACGGCGAAGGCCTCCTGGCCAGCGCCCACGACTGCTCCGACGGCGGCCTCGCGGTGACCGTCGCCGAATCCGCGATCCTCGGTGGACGCGGCTTCGAGGGAAGCGCCGCCCTCCATGGCCGCCTCGACGCCGCGCTCTTCGGCGAGGCCCAGGGACGCATCGTCGTCAGCCTCCTGCCGGACGCGTTCCGCCAGGGTGGGGGCGCGGCCCGCCTCGAAGACCTCGCCCGCGAGCTGGGCGTCCCGGTGACCCGGCTGGGCGTGACGTCTGAGGGAGACGCGTTCACCCTCGGCCCGATCTCGACGAGCGTCACGGCTCTCGGCGAGGCGTTCGAGACGGCGATCTAGGCGTCCGGCCGATCGTGTGGGAGATGCGGGCACGGTGGCCCGCGGCTACCGGCTAATCGGCCCAGTCCGGCTTGCGGATCTGGCTGCGCTCCCGCCGCGACATCATCTTCTCGAAATCCTCGTTCGCCTTCCGCACCAGGTCGTCCATGTCGTCGCTGCCCAGCTTCATCTCCGAGCTGCGCCAGCGCTTCAGCATGGCGCGGTCCTTGTCCGAAAGGCCTGCCTCCGCGGCAATCCGGTTGACGATGATCGTGAGCGCCTCGGCCAGCTCGTCGTCCGTAAATCGTACTTCCATGGCTACTTCCTCACCGTCTCGTACCAGCCGCGGCTCTTCACCCGGCGCATGAACTTCTCGTCGAGGTAGGCGTTGAGCGCCTTGTTCATGTCGCCGGTCAGCTTCTCGATCTCCGGGCTCGCCTCGCGGCGCGCGTTGCGCCATTTGCGGATAGCTTCCTTGCCCTCTTCCGAGAGGTTCGCGTTGTCGATCGCCACGGACGAGACGAGCATCATCAGCGACCACGTCTCTGGCTCTTCGAACAGCACAATCATGTGTCAGTCACCTGTAAATCGTGGAGGCCGCTTTTCCTGGAACGCCGCCACCCCTTCCGCCCGATCTTTCGTGGTCTGGAGCAGCAACGTCAAATCGGTCTCGAACCGGAGCGCCTGGGCGAGGGGCATCTCGAGCCCTCGCCAGATGGCTTCTTTACCAAGTTGCACCGCGATCGGCCCGCGCGATGCGATTACACCGGCCAGACGGCGCGCCGCCGCGAGCGCCCCGCCCACCGGCGCCACTTCTGAAACCAGGCCGAGCGTCAGCGCCTGAGCCGCGCCGATCCGTCCCTGCGCTTCGAACACTTCGACCGTTCGTTGTGGGCCGAGGAGCTGGAGCATCCGGCGTCCTCCGAGCTCGGCAAGGCGCAGCACCGCGCCCTCGCCGCAGACGCGGATGTCGCAATGCAGCGCGACCGAGACAGCCGGGCCCGCGATCTCTCCCTCGAACGCGAACACCGTCGGCAGCAGGAACAGCTCAAATCGCCGCAGCCACTCCGGGCTCGGCTCCCAGCCGGGCGCGCCGTGCAGCACGACCACGCGCGCCAGCCCGTCTCGCAGGGCCTCCAGCTCGTCCCAGAGCCCGTCGGGGCTGGCTGTAGGCCCGAGATCGATCTCCGCCCACTTTCCCTCGTCGATCCGTGCCAGGCGTGCCATCCGGCGAATCGTAACGCATCGCCGCCCCTGCGCCGAAAGGCGCCGCCAACCGATCTCTTATCCGACATCTCGCGATTCCTTGGTATTATCCGATAAGTGACTGCCACGCCTGCCGGACCGGAACTCGCCGACGCCCCGCCTCTCGATGAGCCGGCCGGTCTTCCCGCGCCCGATGAGGCCCTCTTCCGCATGCGCCAGGCCGTTCTCGAAGGACAGCACTGGTTCGAGGCCGTCCTCGACGCCATCGGCCGCTGGCGCCTTCCCCACGAGCGAATCGGCGAACGCGACTACCGCTATCTCGTGGGTGGCGAGGCGTTCGACTGGCTCCTCCTTGCCGAACGGCTGATCGACGAGATGCCGGACCTCGTTCCACCGGGTGAATCCAGGGCGCTCCTCTTCGACGGCCGCTGGCCGCTCGACATGGAAGACGCCGACTTTTGCGCCCGCCTCGGCCCGGCGAAGTACAGCGCTCACCTGAACTATCTCTACGGTGTGCTCGTCGAAGAAGCCCTCCAGCTCAGCGTCGAGGAGGAGATCCACAAGGAGAACCGCAACCGCCCCTGGGGCCAGGATTCACGCTCCGACGAGACCCTCTACGAGCGCGTCTACGGCCACACGCGCCAGGAGCTGTTCGCCCTCTACTACGCCGACACCGGCGAGAAGATCTGGCACGAGGTCTCGCTTGGCGGCTGGCGCGCGTTCACCTACTGGTGCTTTAAGCGCCGCCTTCGCTGCCAGGACAAAGCCCGCGTCGCCAGCGACACCCGCAAGGGCCTCGCGCAGCTCACGCGCATGGAGCTGGCCGTCAGCGAACGCCGCCGCGGCCACACGCTGAACGAATCCGACTTCGCCGCCCGCTACTCCTCCCACGTCTAGCGTTCAGCGTCTATTGT
>JAKALX010000147.1 GCA_021823905.1 Chloroflexota bacterium
GCAGCTCGATCTCCGTCTCGTGCATCGTGGCGTTCAGCAGCGGGTGCAGGCGCAGCGCCTTGCCGACGGCCTTGATGACCAGATCGGTGTACGACGGCCGCACACCCTCTGGCGCCCACTCGTCGACCATCTGGCCGCGCAGATTCACCGCTTCGTCCATCGCCACGTCCATGCCCATCGTGAGCTGCGCCATCCGCTGAAGGCTGCCGTGCATCCGCTCGGCGATGACCTTTCGCATGCCACGCACGGGGATACGTTCGCCCGCCTGATGCTGCCCGGCTGCAGGCGGCGAAACCGGAGCAGCGGCCGGCGCCACCGGTTTCGGGCTCGCGGCCGCGGCCTCGACGTCTTCCTTCGTGACGCGACCACCCGGTCCGGTACCACTGACACTGCCGAGGTCGATCCCGAGCTGCTCAGCCAGCCTGCGTGCCAGCGGCGAGGCCAGAACGTCTCTCGCGGGAGCCACCGCGGGCGCGGCCTTCGCGGCGAGCACGTCAGCCTCGGTAATCCGCCCGCCTGGGCCGGTGCCGCGAATCGACGCCAGCGCGATTCCGGCCTCTTTGGCCAGCCGTCGGGCGCCCGGCGACGAGGGGATCGTACCGCCATCCAGCGCCACCGCCGGGGAGGTCGTGGCGGCAGCACTTGCAGCGCCGGTCGGTGAAGCGGCCACCGGCGCTGGCGGCGCGACGAAACCCGCGGGCACCGCCTCGCCCGGCGCGAGAATGTAGCCGATGAGCGCGCCGGGGGCAGTCTTCGTGCCGGCGGATACGGCGTGGCGAACGATCCCGGCGGCCTCTGCCTCGACCTCGAGGGCGATCTTCTCGGTCTCCATCTTGTAGAGCAGCTGGCCGGCCTGGACCGTGCCGCCGTCCGGGACGTGCCATTCCGCGACCACGCCCTCGGTCATCGTCATTCCGGCCTTCACCAGCAGGATCTCAGTCGCCATCAGCCTCTCCCTGGGTCATGCGAAACAGCCCCCGGCAGGCCGCAAGCCGCATTGTCAGCGCTACGTCGATGACGCGCGGGCCGTCGCGCCGAACGGTCAGCCGCGCGGATTGTCCAGGCGCCAGCCGGCGTTCGCGTTCGCCGTCGAGGGCGATGACGCCGGGACCGCGAATCTCAACCCGCTCGTCCAGGCCCAATGCCCGCGCCTCGCGAACGCCTACCGGCACGTAGAGGCCCGGCGCGATCGGCGCCAGAACCTCGCTGCCGCCGGCCCCAACCTCGACCAGCAGCCCGCCGTCGGCCGACTCCGGCACCGGCTGGAGCAGGCCGCCGATCGCCGACATGCCAACCGCGGCGGGTTCGGCCCTGGCGAGCACCAGTGTTCGAACCCGCCGGATATCCCAGACAGCCTTTGCGCCGACAAACGGCTCGTCGAGCAGCACGGCGTCGATCAGCGCCAGGTCATCGCGCTCCCTTTCGATCTCGACGTGCACCGCCTTCACCTGGCGGCTCGCTTCCTGCAACGAGACGGCGCGAGTCGCGACCAGCCCGGCCGCTGCGCCCGCGATCGTCCCTTCGACCATCTTCGGGAAGACGTTGTTCGTCCCGGTCGAGACGGCAACGAGCGGCGCATCGCGCCAGCCCAATGCGAACGCCCGGTTCGTCCCGTCGCCGCCAAGGGTGATGACGACGTCGACGTCTCGCTCCCGCATGGCGGCTGCGACGCGCATCGTGTCGAGCGCCGTCCCGGTCTCGGGCGAGTCGAGCGCCTCGAATTCCGCGTCGGCGTCGAGATCCTCCAGCGCAGAGAGGACGATGCCGTGCGAATCGGGCAGATAGACGAACCGCTCAATCCCTACGGCATTCGCGCCGAGGATTGCGCGGCGCACGATGCTCCGCTTCTCGCGGTTGTCGAAGACGGACGCGTGCGCCACCAGCCGGCGGATGTCCTTGCCCGACGCCGGGTTCGCGACGATGCCGACGACGCCTCCCACGCTAGGCCTGCTTGCCGAGGATCCGCCGCACTTCCGACACGATTCGATCGGCGTTGGGCATGTACTCCTTCTCGAGCACGGGACTGAACGGCACCGGCGAGAACGGCGCGCCGACGCGGCCCACCGGCGCGTCCAGGTGGTCGAACGCCTCTTCCTGGATCTGGGCGGCGAACTCCGCGCCGATCCCGCCGAAACGAACCGCTTCGTGCGCGATGAGCGCCCGGTGCGTCTTCCGCACCGAGGCAACGACCGTCTCGGTGTCGAACGGCTGCAGCGTCCGCGGGTCGATGACCTCAACGTCGAGGCCGTCGGCGGCCAGCGTCTCCGCCGCCTTCAGGCTCTCGGAAACCATCCTGCCGATGGCGACGATCGTGAAGTTCGTGCCGGGCCGGACGACGTTCGCCTTTCCCAGGGGGATCTCGTAGAGCGCCTCGGGCACCTCGGCTCGCATCCCGAGAAGCGTCTTCGTGTTGATCACCATCACCGGGTTGTCGTCGCGGACGGCCGCCACCAGCAGCCCCTTGGCTTCGTACGGTCCGCTCGGCATCACTACCTTCAGCCCCGGCACGTGGCAGAACCAGGCTTCGAGGCTCTGGCTGTGCTGCGCCGCCATGCTCGAACCAGCGCCCGCCATCGTGTGGATGGTCAGCGGCAAAACCGCTTTGCCGCCGAACATGTACTTCATCTTCGCGATCTGGTTCACGATCTCATCCATGCAAACGGTCATGAAGTCCATGAACATGATGTCGACGATTGGCCGCAGACCGGTCGCCGCCGCGCCCAGGCCCAGGCCCATGATCCCCGACTCCGAGATCGGTGTGTCGACCACGCGCTCTGGGCCGAATTCGGCGAGCAGGCCACGAGTCACTCCGAAGACACTGCCGTAGAGGGAAACGTCCTCTCCACAGATGAAGACGTTGGGATCTTCTCGCATGAGCTGTCCGAACGCCTCGCCCACGGCGGCGACGTAGGTAAGCTCGCGGGCAACGGGAGCTTCAGTCGTGGTCATTTCGTCCTCCTACCCGGCAGCCGTCGTGTAGATGTCTTCCATCAGCGCCTCGGGCGCCGGGAACGGGCTCGCCTCGGCGAACGCGATGGCCTCCCGCACCTCGGCAAGGAACCCCGCGCGTATCGCCGCGGCCTCGTCGGCCGAAAGGATCCCCTGCTCGGCCAGCCGCGACTCCATCAGCTCGATCGGATCCCGCTTCCGCCATTCGAGCACTTCACTGTCGTCCCGGTAGATCACGCCCATACCTCGCACGCCGACGTGGTCGAAGTAGCGGTAGGTCTTGCACTCGAGGAGCGTCGGCCCCAGACCTCGCCGGGCGCGGGCGATGGCCTCGCCCGCCGCCTCGTGGACCGCAATCGCGTCCATTCCGTCAACGATGACGCCGGGCATGCCATATCCGGCTGCGCGGTCGGCGATGTCGTGCACCGCCTGGTGGCGTTCCTGGCGCGTGAACTCGCCGAAGCCGTTGTTCTCGCAGACGAAAACAACCGGCAGCTTGTAGAGCGCGGCCATGTTCGCGGCCTCGTGGAACGTCCCTTCGTTGCTCGCGCCGTCGCCGAAGAAGCAGACCGTGACGTTGTCGGTCTTCCGGTACCTGTTCGAGAACGCGGCGCCGATGGCGATGACGGGACCAGCGCCGACGATGCCGTTCGCTCCCAGCATGCCGAGGTCGAGGTCGCAGATGTGCATGCTGCCGCCCTTGCCCTTGCAGTAGCCGGTGACGCGGCCGTAGAGCTCGGCGTACATCTTCTTGAGGTCGCCCCCCTTGGCCACGAGGTGCCCGTGGCCCCGGTGCGTGCTCGTGATCTGGTCCTGGTCGCGAAGGTGCGTCATCACACCCGCCGCGACCGCCTCCTCGCCCACATACAGGTGCAGCGCCCCAGGCACCTTGCCCGATTCCATGAGCTTGCCCGCTTCTTCCTCGAAGGTCCGGATGCGCACCATCCGGCGATGCATGTCGAGAAGCGTCTCCCGGCTGATTTCCACGGTGATCACCTCGTCAGCGGCTCGTGTAGCGCACGGACGGTAGCACGCGCGCGGCCAGCGCCGCAAAGGTATCTTCCGCGGTAGCAATCCGGCACACCGCAGTCCGATAATGGAGCGGGAATCCATCCCCGGCGGCGGCCCCACGCGACACGCATGACGACGATCGAACTGACCCTCGACGACCCTCTCCTTCAGCAACTGGACAAAGCCGCGCTTGAGGCAAACCTTCCCCTGGGTGTGTTCATCCAACGGACGCTCACCACCGAGATTGAACGGCGGCGGGTTCGGCGCCTGGAATCAAGGGAGCGCGAGAGCTATCGGAATTTGCCGTCCGACCCTGATGACCCGGTCGAGGACTGGGAGTCGCTCGAGGAGTGGGGCGACGAGTGAATCGGGGTGACGTACGCTGGTGCAGCTTCAATCCGCCTGATAAACGCAGGCCGGTGGTCATTCTCACTCGTTCGTCGACGCTGCCAGTGATCAACTCGGTGACGGTGGCGCCGGTGACTCGCACCATCCGAAACGTACCGAGCCAGATCACAGTAGGGCCGGAGGATGGTCTGCCCTACCCCTCCGCGATCAATCTCCAGAACGTTCAGACTGTGGCGAAGTCCCGCATGGGCGCCCTGATTTGCACCCTCAGCCCACATCACATGGCGGCTATCGCCGACGCCCTGGCGTTCGCCCTCGGATTCGACGAGGACGTGGCTTTCCTGCGCTAAATCCCCGCGATGAAGGCGCGCCCAACGTGATTCGAACGCAGCGCCATCCGCGCTAGAATGCGATGCCGCGGGCCGTTCGCCCGTACCGCCAGCCAGAGGAGAGGTCAGCGTGCCACAAGCGAAAGAGATCGGCCTTCCCACGCACGAGACGTACGCACCGCCCGCCCGCGCGCGCGACGGCGCCCTCGTCCAGTCCGTGGAGCAGTACCGCGCGCTTTATGAGCGGAGCGTCCGTGATCCCGAGGGCTTCTGGGCCGAGATGGCCAACAAATACGTCGACTGGATCGCGCCGTTCTCGAAGGTGGTCGAGGAAGACCTCGTGACCGGGAAGATCGCCTGGTTCGCGGGCGGGAAGCTCAACGCCGCGGTCAATTGCGTCGACCGGCACCTCGCCACGCGCGCCAACAAGACCGCGCTGCTCCTCGAAGGCGACGAACCGGGCAAGACGCGCGCCCTCACCTATCGCCAGTTGTACGAGGAGATGAACCGCCTCGCGAACGCCCTCCGTGCGCGCGGCATCAAGAAGGGCGATCGGGTCGCCATCTACATGGGCATGGTCCCCGAGCTCGCGGTGGCCATGCTCGCCTGCGCCCGCATCGGCGCCATCCACTCGGTCATCTTCGGAGGCTTCTCGCCGCGTTCGATCCGCGACCGCGTGGACGACTCCACCTGCAGGGCGATCATCACGCAGGACGAGGGCTTCCGCGGCGGCCGCCCGGTGCCGCTGAAGCGGAACGTCGACGAGGCGCTGGCCGCGCCCGGCCACAGCGTCGAGTTCACGATCGTCTACCGCCATAGCGGCAACACGGTGCCCATGGACGCCAGCCGCGACGCCTGGTGGCACGACGAGCTCGCCGGCCAGCCCACGGAGGCCGTACCGGAGGTCATGGACGCGGAAGATCCGCTCTTCATCCTCTACACCTCCGGCTCGACCGGGAAGCCGAAGGGCGTCCTCCACACCCAGGCCGGCTATCTGCTCTACACGATGGTTACGCACCGGTATGTCTTCGACCTGCGCGAGGACGACATTTTCTGCTGCGCGGCCGACGTCGGCTGGATCACGGGCCACAGCTACATCGTCTACGGCCCGCTGGGAAACGGCGCCACGAGCGTCATGTTCGAGAGCATCCCCACCTACCCCGACGCCGGCAGGTACTGGGACATGGTGGACCGCCTGAAAATCACCCAGCTCTACACCGCGCCCACGGCGATCCGCGCGATTGCCCGCGAAGGCGACGAGCCAGTCAAGCGCTACAGCCGTAAGTCGCTGCGCGTCCTCGGCACCGTCGGCGAGCCCATCAACCCCGAGGCCTGGCGCTGGTACTACCGCGTCGTGGGCGAAGAGCGCTGCGCCGTCGTCGACACGTACTGGCAGACCGAGACCGGCGGCCACATGATCACCGGCCTCGCGGGCGCCACGCCGATGAAGCCGGGGTCGGGCGCGCTCCCGTTTTTCGGCGTCCAGCCGTGCATCGTTGACGAAGAAGGCGTCGAGCTCGAAGGCAACGACGTCACCGGCCGCCTCTGCATGAGGGCGTCATGGCCGGGCATCATGCGAACCGTCTACGGCGACCACCAGCGCTTCGTCCAGACGTACCTGAGCACCTACCGCGGGAAGTACTTCACCGGCGACGGCGCTCATCGCGACCAGGACGGCTTCTACTGGATCACCGGCCGCGTCGACGACGTGCTCAACGTTGCCGGCCACCGCCTGGGCAGCGCCGAAATCGAAGGCGCGCTGGTGGGGCACCCCGCCTGCGCCGAGGCCGCGGTCGTCGGCTATCCACACGACGTCAAAGGCACCGGGATCTACGCCTACGTCACCCTTGCCGCGGGCTACACGCCCTCGCCCGAGCTCGCGAAGGAGCTGCGCGACGCAGTCCGAAAGGACATCAGCCCGATCGCCACGCCGGACAAGATCCAGTTCGTCGAAGGCTTGCCGAAGACTCGCTCCGGCAAGATCATGCGCCGCATCCTGCGCAAGGTAGCCGAGGGCGAGCCGGAGAACGTCGGCGACGTCACTACGCTCGCCGACCCGGCCGTGGTCGACGACATCATTCGAGGCGCCGCCCGCGCCGAATAGCTGTCATGGCCGGTGCGGCCGATGCTGCTGGGACGGTCGTCCATCCTTACCGAATCTCAACGAAAGGGGCCCACGTGGCCCTTTTCTTTTCGAATACTGGCTTACGATTATGTTGACTGCAGCTACCTCTCCAGTCAGGAGCGCCGAATCACCCCAGGTGGCAACCGGCACAGCCTCTTCATTTCCGGAGGCGACACCGAGCGGACATCTCGGTGCCGGGGAGTCGGCGCCCCACTCGCCGGCGCCGGCCGCTGCCGGAAACGCTAGACGAACCGGCCCGGCCAGAGCAGCACGATGACGCCACCGAGCGCCAGGTACGGCCCGTACGCATAGGTCGAGCCGCGCCCTTTGCGGACCATCAGCACCGCCGCCACGACGCCGGCCGCCACCACGCCATAGAGAACCGCGCTCATCACCGCCGGCCAGCCAAGGACGAGTCCAAGGAGCAGGATCAGTTTCCCGTCGCCCGCGCCAAGCGCACCGCCGAAGACGACTCCGACGCCGACCAGCAGAGCGCCTGCGCCAAGGCCGAACGCACCCCCAAGCAGGATGCTGCTCACCGATCGGTCGGGCCAGGCCCACGAGAGAGCCAACGCCGCCGCCATCGCCGGGAGTGAGAGCCGATCCGGGATCAGCCGCTGGTCGAAGTCCGTGCTCGCGATGACGCAAAGCACGAACCCGATCGCAGCCGCCAGGGCCGCCGGTCCCGCGTCGTAATGATCCGGCCGGAACGCCAGTCCCCCAACAAGACCGCAGCTTGCCGCCAGGAAGACCCGTAGCGCCAGCAGCTTGCGACCGCGTGCCCGCGCCTCCCGCTGCTCCGGCCGGCGATAGAACACGTGCTGAACGCCGGCGGCGAACCAGCCGAACAGCGCGGCGGCAACCGCCACGAGGATTGAAACGAGCAAGCCCATCCGCGGCACTATGAAGCGCCACCGGCCGTTGCTCAATCGGGACAACACCTGTGCCCGTGGGCTCGCGGCCCGCTACACTCCGCGCAACCCACGGAGGGTAGCGCGTTGACAGACGGCATCGACTGGGACCAGGCAACGAACGAGGCATCCAGGCTGTTGCAGGAGTACCTGCGGATCGACACCTCCAACCCGCCCGGGAACGAGGCTCGCGCGGTCGAGTGGCTGAGCGCGCTCCTCGGGCGCGACGGCATCGCATTCGAAACCGCCGAGTCCGCGCCCGGCCGCTCGAATCTCGTCGCGCACCTCGGCCCGGCTGGCGCCGGCATCTGCCTGCTCAACCACACCGACGTGGTGCCCGTCGAGCGCGAGTACTGGGACGTCGAACCGTTCGCGGGCGAGCTTCGTGACGGCGTGATCTGGGGCCGCGGCGCGCTCGACATGAAGGGCATGGGCATCATCGAGCTCATGGTCTTCCTCCTCCTCAAGCGCAACGGCGTGGCCCTCAAGCGGCGCGTCACCTTCCTCGCTGCCGCCGACGAGGAGGCGGGCAGCGCCTTCGGCGTGAGCTGGCTCGCCGAGCATCGCCCGGCCTGGCTCGAAAGCGACCTCGTCATCAACGAAGGCGCCTACAGCCTCTCGCTCGACGCCCCGCGCAACCCCCAGGTGTTCCAGATCGCCCCGAGCGAGAAGGTGCCGCTGTGGGTGAAGCTCACGGTGCGCGGGCGCCCCGGTCACGGCTCGGTGCCGCACGGCGACAACTGCGCCGAACACCTGGTGCAGGCCCTGGAGCGAGTGACGCGCTGGCAGCAGGAGTTGCGGGTCACGCCGCTCATGCAGTCGCACCTCGACGCGATGGCCGCGGCCGGCGTCATCCGCTCCGCCGAGGTCGAAGAAGCGCTCCAAACCGCACAGCGCAGCCCCGCGCTCCGCGCCCGCATCT
>JAKALX010000148.1 GCA_021823905.1 Chloroflexota bacterium
CAAGGTTGCCGGCCTTCGCATCGGAGCCGACGACTACGTCACCAAGCCCTTCAATCCCGAGGAGCTTATCGCCCGCGTCGAGGCCGTCCTCCGCCGCACGCGCGCGAGCAGCGGCGTCCGTCCGGCGGACCATATTACCGTTGCCAGTCTCGAGATCGACGTCGATGCCCGCACCGCGGTGGTGGGCCAGCGCACGCTCGCCCTTACCCCCAAGGAGTTCGATCTTCTGGTCACGTTCGCCCGTTTCCCGAACGTCGTCCTCGACCGCGAGCAGCTTCTCGATCTCGTTTGGGGCACCTCATTCTACGCCATCCGCACTGTCGACGTCCATGTTGCCCGCCTGCGCGACAAGCTCGAAGGAAGCGGCCTCAAGATCGACACCGTTTGGGGCTCCGGCTATCGCCTCGGTGGGACCGAGGGCTGATCGTGCGCCGTTTCGGCAGCCTGCGCAGCAAGCTCATCGGAGCCTTCGCGGGGGTCGTCGTGGTCGCCCTCGTCCTCTCCTCCACCGTCTTCATCCTGGCGCGCCGTGGCGACCAGGAGCAGCGCGAGATCGATCGTGTCGCCTCTGCCTCCCCCTCGATCGTCGGCGAATACCTGCTCGTCGCCGTTCGCACGCAGGCGGAGGGCGACCTGGCGAACTTCGCCCGCGACGCTGCGAAGCGCCACGATGTTCGCGTCCTCCTCGTCGAAGACTCCGGTCACGTCACCGCTGACAGCAAGGGCGAACTCACCGGCAAGACGATCGATGTCCCGCCACAGCCCGAGGGCCGCCGTGGCATCGTCGGCCGAACCTCGTACGTCACCTGGAAGCCCGACGCGAACACTCCGGGCTCCGGCTACGTCTTCCTCGCCTCCAACGTACCCTCCATTCCCGTCGGACCGCCGACGGCGGCCAATTCCGGCGGCCGCCTGAGTCAGCCTCGCATCGATCTGCCACGTCTCGTGATTGGTGTCCCCGAAGGCACCATCGCCCATGCCTGGCTTTCGTTACTCCCCGCGTTGGGCATCGCCACGGCCATCGCACTTCCCGTCGCGGTGCTCTTGGCCGTTCTCTTCGCCGCGTACATCACTCGCCCGGTCAAACAACTCACCTTCGCGGCGACCCAGCTCGCGGAAGGCACGTTCGAAGTCAAGGTGCCGGCGGCACGCGGCGACGAGCTCGGCGATCTGACCCGCGCGTTCGACACCATGGCCCGCCGAGTCGGCTCCACCCAGACGCAGATGCGCACCCTTGTCGCCAACGTGTCCCACGACCTCAAAACCCCCCTCACGTCGATCCTCGGGTTCGCCAGCGCTCTCCATACCGGCGCGGCCAGCGGGCCCGATGCCGCCCACGCCGGCGCAATTATCGAAGACGAGGCGCTCCGGCTCTCCAGGCGTCTCGACGACCTCCTCCTCCTCTCTGAGCTTGACTCTGGCAAGGCGATCGTCGAGCGCGAGGCTGTCGATCTCGGCCGGCTTGCCACCGACGTTGTCCATCGCCTGCTCCCACCTGATTCCGATCGCCTGTTCACCGTCGAGCTCCAGGCGCCCGAAGGTGTGGTCGCCGTCGCCGATGGCGTCAAGCTCGAGAGACTGCTGGAGAATCTCGTCGACAACGCTCGCAAGTTCACTCCGACGGGCGGCCGCATCGCGATCCGTGCCCTCGGCGGGAACCGCGATCGTCGTGCCTTCATCGAGGTTTCGAACACGTCGGAAGAAATAGACAGTGACGAGCTCGCCCGGCTGTTCGATCGCTTCTACCGGCGCGACCGCACTCGTGGTCCACGGAACGGCAGCGGCCTCGGTCTCGCGATTGCGCGCGATCTGGCCACCCTCCAGGGCGGTGCGCTTGATGCCGCGTGGAACGATGGGATGCTCGTTTTCAGCGTCTCGCTGCCCGCCGAGCCGGGATCGGCCAATCTCAATTAGCCTTCGCTGCCTGCGCGGGCGTCGTTCGCGAGAATCCCGGTTAAGCAGCGCGCCCGGCCGAAGCCGGGCGCAGCCTGTATCGGGGTGGAGCGGACACCCCTTCCGAAGGTCCGAAGCGCAGGTGGAGCGGACACCTCGCAGCGGGTTCTCCTTCGGTGCCTGTATTTTAGCGAACGCTAAGGGGAACGCAAGACCCTTCGCGCGTTTTTGTCGCGAGTTTTACGTTTCGTATCCCAGGAGCCGCTCCACGGCCCGCACCGCTTCGGCGTCATCGACGCGGTCGCGCAGCCAGCGCCCGAATCCGTCGTCACCCGGTCCATAGGGCAGTCCGTCGGCGATGTAACCGGCCAGCCATGCCGCCCAGATGCGGCTTCGAAGCTCGCTGCTGAGTCCCATCGTCTCGAGCTGTGCCAGCGCCCCGTCAAAGAGCGCCAGCACGTCGCAACCGTCCATCATTCGTGGCTCCTGCGGCCGGCCGCCGCGTGCCCGGACGGCTCTCACTTCTGATATTCGGCACCAGCCCGGTGAACCTGAGCCCCTGCTCAATAGCACCAGGGCGAACACGTGCAATCTTATTCTCGCTCGCCGCCGGCACGCTTGCGGATCTTTCCTGCTGGGAGAGCTGCCGCCAATCGGCAATCGCCAACCGGCAATCGCCAATCGCCAATCGGCAATCAACACTCGACAATCCCCTCACCCAGGAGGAACCACCAATGGCAACGCACCTCGAAGACCGTGTCACCGTGCGCACCGATGTCGCCTTCGGAACCGGTGGCGGCCGGGAACTCCGCTGCGACGTCTACGAGCCGCCAGCGTCAATCAAGAACGGGCTCGGCGTCCTCCTCGTTCACGGCGGCGGCTGGAGCCAGGGCGACCGCACCCAGCTCAAGGGCTACGGCATCCTTCTCGGCCGCCGCGGCTACCTCTGCGTCGCCAGCGAATACAGGCTCACCGGCGAAGCGCTCTGGCCCGCGCAGATCGAGGACGTCAAAGCCGCCATCCGCTGGATGCGCGCCAACGCCTCGCAACTCGGGATCGATCCGGACCGCATCGTCATTGAAGGGAATTCGGCCGGCGGGCATCTCACCCTCGTCGCCGCCGGTACCGCCGGCCTGCCCGAGCTCGAAGGCGCCGGCGGAAACCTCGGCGTCAGCACGGCCGTTGCCGCGGCGATCGCTTTCTACCCCCCAACCGGACTCGAACGTCGGGCTTGGGGCGGCCTCCCCGCTCTGTTCGGCCCAGACGCGTTGGCCGAGACGCTCCGCACCGCCAGCCCGCTCACCTACGCGAAGCCCGGTTATCCGCCCACGCTCCTCATCCAGGGCAACGCCGACGACGTGGTCCCGGCGCGCGAGTCAACCGCAATGTACGACGCACTCCACGCAGCCGGCGTCCCCGTGGAGCTGCACATGTTCGCGAACCAGCCGCACGCCTTCGACGCCGACCCGAAGCTCGGCCGCCTCTCGGCCGAGATCATGCTGTCGTTCCTCGACCGCGTTCTTCCGCCGCGTTCCTGATGGCGCCGCTATTTCCAGAGGTCGAGCACTGAAATCGGCACGCGCGGCGCCTCGCCACGGGGCGCCGTGATCCCGGCGGCAGCCAGCATCCGCTCCAGGGCCGGGTTCACCCGCTCTTCGATGAAACGGTTGCATTGCTCCTCCGACTCCCAGACGTCGAGGTAGCGCAGCCCCTTCTCCAGTTCGATGACCAGGTGCAGCAGCATCCCGTCAGGCCGCTCTCCAAGCTGAGCCCGCAACTGCTCGTACATCTTCTTGCTGATCGGCACGTCCTGCGTGAACGCGTACATGGCGCGGCCTCCATCGTTTCCTGCAAGTGTCGCTCACTCTGAGCTGAGCGCCGAGCGGCCTGCCTGCGGGCAAGTCAGGCAGGCGCCACCGGTTCGCTGATGCGGAAGCGCTGCACCACGGCGTCGGCGGTGACTTCTTCTTCGAAGTGGCCGCCCGTCGCCGTGCCGATGACCCGGCGCCAGAACGCCTGCGCTGGCGTGTTGGCCGCGACCTCGTGCACTTCCCAGGCGCCCGGAAACTTCTCGAATACGGCGCCTGCCGCCTCGGAACCAAAGCCCGCCCGCCGGTACATTCGCAGTACGAAAAACTCGGCCATCTTCCACGGTCCGTCGCCGACCTTCCGCACCAGCGCGAACCCGGCCAGTTTCCCGTCCGCGCGTATCAGGAACGGCAGCCGCGTCTCGCGGTCGTCTGGCGCCCAGTAATGGTCCAGGTACCGGTACCCAAACTCCCCATGCTCGTTCAACTCGTGCGGCAAGAACTCCGTGAAGTCGTACAGATACAGCTCCATCAGCCGTCGCACTACCGCCTTGTCCTCGAACGCTGCCGCCTGAACCTCAACCTTCATCCAGCATCTCCCCAGTCAACGTGGCACTGGCGCCAATCGGCAATCGGCAATCGCCAATCATCTCCGCCCCCACATCAAGATCCGCTTGAAGGCATAGAAATACGGCCTGGCCGGCCCGTTCGAATCGTGAATCGTGAATCGTGAATCGTGAATCGTGACGCGTGAATCGTGAATGAGCCGCGGCAGCAGCGCCTCACGGTACTGCCGCAGGTACTCCTGCCAGAGCTCCGGGCTCATCCGCTTCTCGTAGTCCGTCAGGAGCGTCCCCTTCACCCACTCGATCACGCCCTCGGCCGACTCAAGGTGGTGTCCGTACACCTGCAGCCGGACGTGCTGATCGCGATAGCCCAGCCGGTCGAGCAGGGCCGCGTACCACTCCGGGCTTCGGACCGGCCAATCCCGCACGTAGCCCCCCAGCGCCGACCGGAACGGCTCCTCGGCCGCCAACTGGTGGGCGATGACGTGCGATGGATGGTCGTCGTTTGCCGGCACCTGCACCGCCAACTGCCCGTCGTCTGCGACATAACCGGACACCTGCTGCAACAGCTCCTCGTGCCCGTTCACCCATTGCAGCGCCGCGTTCGAGAACACCACGTCGAACGGCCGTTCCGGGGCGAACGCTTCGATGTCCGCGCGCTCGAACCGCAAGCCATTGCCCGCGAACGGATCGCTCTTCGCCAGCATCGTCTCTGAGCTGTCGATACCCACCGTCTCCGCCGACTGCGTCTTCGCGTGGAGTTCCCGCGTTAGCTCGCCCGTCCCGCAGCCAAGGTCCACGACCCTCCCGCCGGGGCACGCCTGCACGAGCGCCAGCAGGTCGAAGAACGGCGCACTCCGCTCATCCCGGAACTTCTCATACTGCTCCGGCCGCCATGGACTCGCCTCGCCGCTCATCCAGCGCCCATTGAATCGTGAATCGTGAATTGTGAATTGTGAATCACTTCACCGCCCCCGACTCCCTGAGCGCCCCGATCTCTCCTTCGCTCATTCCCAGCCACGCCCCAAGCACCTCGTCCGTGTTTCCCCCATGCGCGGGCATAGAGCGTCCAACCTGCGCCGGCGTCTTCGAAAGGTGCAGCGGCGAGTTCGGCAGTTTCAACGCACCCGGCAGCCCGTACGGCATCGGGACGTCGATCAGCATGTTCCGCGCCGCTACGTGCGGGTCGTCGAACAGGTCGGCGATCGTATTCACCTTCCCGATCGCGCAAACGTTCGCAGGCTCGATGATCTCGAACCACTCCTCGGTCGTCTTCGCCGCCAGCGCCTCGACAAGCCCCTCTTCCAGCGCCTCGATGTTCTCCAGCCGAGCCCGGTTCACTGTAAATCGCTCGTCGAACGCCATGTCGTCGCGGTCGATCAGCGCGCAAAAGAGCTCCCACTCCTTCACGTTCGCGATCACCACCCAGCCGTCCTTCGTCGGGAACGGCCCGAACGGCGCGAGCAGCGCGTGCCGGCTCCCCTGCCGCGTTGGGTTCTCGCCGAATGCCGAGCGGCGCACGATCGCGTTCTCGCAGAGCGCCATTTGCGCCTCCATCAGCGCTACGTCCACAAACTGCCCCTCGCCCGAGACGTCCCGCGCCCGCAAAGCCGCCAGGATCCCGATCGCAAGGTAGAGCCCGCCGGTCATGTCGCCGATGCTCACGCCTATCCGCGTCGGCGGGCCGTCCGCCTCCCCGTTCAGCGCCATCGTCCCGCCCATCGCCTGCGCCACCGCGTCGACCGCCGCCATCTTGCTGTACGGGCCCGTTTGCCCGAATCCGCTGAGCGCCGCGTATACGAGCCGCCGGTTCTCCTGCGCCAGCACGCCATACCCGAGCCCGAGCCGCTCCATCGTCCCCGGCCGGAAATTCTCGGTGACGACGTCCGCCTCACGCACGAGCCGCTTCACCAGCGCCTTCCCGGCCGGACTCTTCAGGTCGATGCAGATCCCCTTCTTCCCCCGGTTCGCGCTGAAGAAGAACGTCGAGATCCCCTCGTGGTACGGCCCGAATCCGCGCTCCTTCTCGTGCGTCTCCGGGTACTCCACCTTCACGACTTCCGCGCCGAGGTCCGCCAGTTGCATCGTCCCGAACGGCCCCGCCAGCGCCCACGTGAAGTCCAGGACGCGAACGCCCTCCAGCGGCCCTCTCATCGTCACGCCGCTAAGCGTACCAGCACTCGTCAGTTTGGACTCGCCAGAGGGCGCCCGCGCGGCAAGAGTCCCAGCTCCTCATCAGGGGGAAAGCTCCAGCCATCTCGCTCAGCATTGCCCGCGGGTGCTTCCGTCGCCACTGCGCCAGCGCCGCAGCTATATCCCTAATACTTGATCCCGCGTTCCACGAGCGCGCGCTTCATGGTGCTGCCGATCTCGGCCGGCGAGTCGCTGACGTATGCGCCCGCAGCGCGCAGCGCGGCCTTCTTGTTCTCGGCCTTGCCGTCCTCGCCGCTGATGATCGCGCCGGCATGACCCATGCGGCGGCCGGGAGGCGCCGTCGCGCCGGCGATGAACGCCACGACTGGCTTCTTCACCTGCTGCTTGATGTAGTCGGCCGCTTCCTGCTCGGCGCTGCCGCCGATCTCGCCGACCATCACAATCGCGTCCGTGTCGGGGTCCTCGTTGAGCATGCGCACGGCTTCGACCTGCCGGGTGCCGATGATCGGGTCGCCGCCGACGCCGATGCAGGTGCTCTGGCCGATCTGGAGGTCGGTGAGCTGCTGGACGACTTCGTAGACGAGCGTCCCGGAGCGGCTGACAACGCCGACGCGGCCGGGAAGGAAGACGTCGCCCGGCATGATGCCGACGCGCGTGCGCGTTGAGGGCGTGATGACGCCGGGGCAGTTCGGCCCGATCAGGACGGAGCCGCTTCCCAGGAGCGAGCGCTTTACCGTGATCATATCCATGACAGGGATGCCTTCGGTGATGCAGACGATGAGCGGGAGCTTCGCCGCGGCCGCTTCCAGCATCGCGTCGGCGGCGAACGCGGCCGGGACGAAGATGATGCTCACGTTCGCGCCGGTGTCCTTCACCGCTGCTTCGACGGTGGTGAAAATCGGGACGCCGTCCTGCTGCTCTCCGCCGCGCTTCGGGTGGATGGCCGCGACAACGTTGGTGCCGTAAGCGATGGACCGGCGCATGTGATTGGCGCCTTCGGTGCCAATTCCCTGCACCATGAGGCGCGTGTTTGCATCAAGCAGGACGCTCATGTCTGTTCCTGTAGTCGATTTCCGATTTCCGATGGGGCGTGGGGCCGGACGGCGGGGACGGATTCCCCGGTAGCGAAGAATACCCCCTCGCCGCCTTACTGTCCGTGGCCGCCGGGCGCAGCTTGTGGTGGCCGGTGCGACTCCATGAGCTTCTGCAGCCCCTTCCACTCAGCGCCGGCGAGCGGCCGGTAGACTTTCGGGAACTGGGCTCTCAACTCCCGTGCGTGGAGGCGGTAGCGTTCGACGATGGCGCCCATCGCGAGCAACGCCGACGGTCCGAGCTTCCGCGCGGACGTCGCTGCCATCTCCTCCAGCTCTTCGATCGCCACGTAGGCGTCCTGGTGGAGGCCGAGCACGTCCTGGAGGGCGGTGACGCGCGCGCTGAACGCCAGCGCCTGCCTGCCGTACACCGGCCCCACGAACTCCAGTGCGTAGCGGAGCTTTTTCGCCTCGATCCGCAGCTCGTGGTAGCGCTCCGGGGGTGATGCCGGACCGATCGGGTCGCCCTGGCGGCGGACCCGCCGGTAGCGTTTCTCCACGAGTTCCGGGGCGATCGCGAGGACCGGCACGCACCCCGGGGCGAACGTTCGCGCCGGTCCGCGGCGAAGCGCGGAGGCGAAGCGCTCGACCAGGCGGTCGTAGCGGCGCGAATCGAGGGCCGCGAGCATCCGCTTGCGGGCGCGCTGGCGGCGCAACCCGAGCAGCGCCTCGACCCCGTCGAGCGCTTGCGAGCGGCCGGGACCGCCTGCTTCGCGCCATTCAGCCATGCGCTCGAGCTGCACGTCGAGGTCGCGGACAGCGCCTAGCAACGCGGCGATCCAGCCCAGCTCGTTCCGCAGCGACTGCATCCGGGCCGGCAGGTAGGCGGCGAAGGCGCTCATCGCGGCGCGCATGCGCCGCGTCGCCACGCGCATGTCGTGCAACCCCTCGATGTCCTCGCCTACGCGTGTGCCCGCTTCGTTTGCAAGGAAGACCTGAAAGTGCTTGCGGAGGATGGCGAAGGCGGCCTCGCCGGCGGTCATCTCCGGAGCGACCACGTCAGTGCCGAGGCCCCGCGCCGGAGACGCCATTTTCAGGCCCGTCGCGAGGAGCGCCGCCTCGAACTTCGATGTCCCCGC
>JAKALX010000149.1 GCA_021823905.1 Chloroflexota bacterium
ACAGGACAGCGCGACTACTACGAGGTTCTCGGCATTCCTCGCACCGCCGACGCGGCCGAGATCAAGAAGGCCTACCGCGGCCTCGCCATGAAGTACCACCCAGACCGCAACGCCGATCCGCAGGCAGCCGAGCGGTTCAAGGAAATCAACGCCGCGAACGAGATCCTGTCCGACCCGGAGAAGCGCGCGCGCTACGATCGGTTTGGCCACGCAGGCGTCGAGAACGGCGCCGGGCCCGGCGGGTTCGAAGGCTTCTCAAACTTCGAAGGCTTCGGCGACATCTTCGACGCCTTCTTCGGGGGCGCATCGCGTGGTGGCCGCCGCCGCGCCGGCCCCGCCCGCGGCGCCGACCTTCGCTACAACCTCCGCCTCACTTTCGAAGAAGCGGTCTTCGGCGTGGAGAAGGAGATCGAGTACCAGCGCCTCGAGCGCTGCTCACAGTGCAACGGCCGCGGCGCGGAGCCGGGAACCGATCTCACGACCTGCCCGGAATGCAACGGCGCGGGTGAGATCCGCCGCGCCCAGCAGAGCATCTTCGGCCAGTTCGTCAATGTCGTCGCTTGCGCGCGTTGCCAGGGCGAGGGACGCATCGTCACCAACCCCTGCACAAAGTGCCGCGGCGCCGGCCGCGAGCGCGCGACCCGCCGTATCAGCGTCAAAGTGCCCCCGGGCGTCGACAACGACCAGCAGATTCGCCTCTCGGGCGAGGGCGAAGCCGGCGCCCGCGGTGGCGAAGCCGGGAACCTGTACGTCGTCCTGACCGTCGCCGAGCACCCGAAGTTCGAGCGCGTGGACGACCACATCCTGTTCGAGCTTCCCGTCAACATCGCCCAGGCGTCGCTCGGGGCGAAGGTCACGATCCCGACGCTCGACGGCGATTTCGAGTTCGAGATCCCTCCCGGCACGCAGACGGGCGACGATTTCGTTCTCCGCGGCAAGGGCATCCCCCGCCTCCGTGGTGGCGGCCGCGGCGACATGGTTGTCCGCGTGACGGCCGTCGTCCCGGAGGACCTGACCGACGAGCAGCGCGCCCTCCTCGAGCAGCTCGCGCTGACAATGGGCACCGCCACCCTCCCCAGGAAATCCAAGGGCCTCTTCGAACGCCTCCGCGATGCCGTCGCCGGCTAGGGATTGCCGATTGCCGATTGGCGATTGGCGATTGAAGCGAGGGTTCCGCATGAGAATCGGCAATCGACAATCGGCAATTGAGGCGAGGGTTCCGCATGAGAATCGGCAATCGACAATCGGCAATCGGCAATTGACGGCGTTGCTCTGGTTCGAAGTCACCGCCCGCGTTCCTCCGGCCGAGGTTGAGGCCGTCTCCGAGCTGATGCGCGCCGTCTCGCCCGGCGGCATCGCCGTCGAAGAGCCGGTCGACATCCTCGGGCCCGAGCTGGGCTTCCGCGTGCGCGGCGGCGAACCCGTGCTCGTCCGCGCTTACCTGCCGAGCTCCGAGCTGGGCGCCGTTCTCGTGGATGACCTCCGCCGCGCCATGGCCGCATTCCCGCATGTCGAACTCGTCGCGAAGCCGCTCTACGAAGAGGACTGGGCTGTCTCCTGGCGCGAATTCTTCGGCGTCGTCGACAGCGGCGGCCGCGTCATCATCGTTCCCACCTGGATCGAGCACCAGCCGCTCCCCGGGCAGCTGGCCATCCGCCTCGATCCCGGGCAGGCGTTCGGCACCGGTCATCACGAGACCACCCGCCTCTGCCTGCTCGCCCTCGAAGACCTTGTTGCTCCCGGAATCGCCGTGCTCGACGTCGGAACGGGCTCCGGCGTCCTTGCGATTGCCGCCGTCCTCCTCGGTGCCGGCTCCGTGACCGCTATTGACATCGATCCAATCGCCGCTGATGTCGCCCGCGCCAATTCCGAGGCAAACGGTGTGGGCCACCGGATCTCGATCAGCGCAGGCGTCCTGACCGCTGGCCACGGCCGCACCTACGACCTCGTAGTCGCCAATATCAGCACCGACGCCAATGTTGGCCTGGCTCCGCTCTTCTCGGAGGTTGTCGCGCCGGGCGGCTCGCTCGTCCTCAGTGGAATCCTCGCGCCAGACGCGGGCCGGGTACGGGCGGCGATGTCGGCCGGGGGTTTCGATCTGCAAGCCATGCGCCACGAGCGCGACTGGTGCTTGCTGGAGTTCCGGCGGCCCGTCTCCTCATTGACGGAGCCCGTGACCTCGCTTCGGCGGCCGAAGCACCCGGTGAGGGGCCCGTAGCGAGGTGTGGTGTAGCTCCCCTCTGCATTGCGGCAAGTCCCTTATGGTATCTCCAGACGCGAAGGAGCACACTGCCGGAGGGACCGAACGTCGCCAACGTGAGGATCCCCCGGCCCTGAACGGGCGAAGACGGTTGGCCGATTCTCGATGGACGGGAGTGGCACATGCGCCGTCCGGAACAGATCGTTCGGGGCGCGGTTTTCTGTCGGTCCGGCAAGAGCTGGGAGGACACACGAAGATGACGCAAAGCTGGGAACGCGCCACCTGGTCAGGCCTCGCACGTGTGCGCGAGGCCGACGACGCCCCCGCGCATGAGCATGGTTGGATCGTGGAGATTGCTACCCGGAGAGTGATCCGCCGCCGCTGCCCGGCCTGCGTGCTCGAAGCCGCTGAAGCAGTCCGTCTCGAACGCGAGGCCGCCGGTCTGGCCCTGGAGGCGAGCGAAGCCATGAAGGTGCTCAGACAGATCGAGGAAGCGCTCGAAGAAGGCGCCGAGGTGCTCGATCCGGCCCAGGCGGGCCTCCGCGTCGCCGAGCCCGAGGAGGTCCGCCCCGGCCCGCCCGCACGTGACCGCGGCGGCCGCGAGCCGCTTCCCGCGTCGGCCGAGGTGCGCCCGTCGCCGCGCGAGCTTGGCCGCGAGCATCGCGGCTACTGATCCGGCTGGCGCCGTATCCGCGGGTCCTTTACGTTCCACCGGCTGTCCCATGTTGAACGCATCTGCTACGTTCAACATGACCCCCGAGGTACGTAATGGGTGAACTGGGGACCCTCCTGGTACGGGCCCGTGAAGCGCGCGGCCTGACCCTCGAAGACGCCGAACGCGACACGCGCATCTCTCGCCGGTACTTGCAGGCGCTCGAATCAGAGCAGTTTGAGGTGATCCCGGCGCCCGTCTATGCGCGCGGATTTCTGCGTTCGTATTCCCAGTACCTTGGCATCGACCCGCAGGAAACGCTCGGCATGTTCCCCCGCGATGACGACGAGCCGCGCGTTGCGGCTTCCTCGGCCCAGCGCCCTCCCGTCCGCCAGCCGCCAAGCGCCGTCGGCGCGGGTCGCCCCGACTGGCGCCGGCCAGCCGCGCCTCAGTCGGAATTCCAGCGCTCCGAGGAGCCGGTCCACCGTCCTGTTCGCCGCGAACCGCCCCGCCGGGACCACGATCCGGCGCTCCCGCTCGAACCGGTGATCGGCGTGGACATCGGCGTCCCCGCTCCCAACCGCCGGATCAAGACAGACCCGGCGGCTCAGACCCGGAGCGCCGTCATCGCCATCGTTGCAGTCGCCGCGGTCGTCGCCGTGATCCTGGTTGCGTTCCTCATCTCCAACCTTGGCGGCGGCAGCGCGCCGGCTCCGAGCGCGAACGGCGCCGGTACTGCTTCCGCCAATGCGACCGTCGCTCCCGGCGGGCAGTCGACCGCCGCGGCTGGAGGCGGCACGACGGCCGCTGCCACTTCCTCCACTCCCGGCGTTATGCCGAACGTTGTCGGCCAGACCGCTACCGCCGCGAAGGCCAACCTCACGGCGGCCGGCATCAAGTTCATCGAGAAACCGCAAAAGAGCAACCGGCCCAAGGGCGAGGTCATCGAGCAGTCGCCCGGCCCCGACAGCCAGGTCAGCGTCGGCTTCACGGCCATCATCGTTGTCAGCGACGGGCCCTGATGGCTGTTCCCCGCACCTACCACCTCGTCACCCTCGGCTGTCCCAAGAACGACGTCGACAGCGAGCACCTCGAACGCCTGCTCACCGGCGGCGAGCTGCTGCCGGTCATCCAGCCGGGCGACGCCGACGCCATCATCGTCAACACCTGCGGCTTCATCGAGCAGAGCCAGGAACAGTCGATGGAAGCCGTCCGCGAGCTCGCCGCCACAAAGCGTGAGGGCCAAACGCTCATCGTCGCCGGCTGCATGACGCAGCTCTACGGCCGCCAGGTTCGCGAAGAAAACCCCGCCGTGGATCACGTTTTCGGCGTCGGCCAGTGGCAGGACGTGGCGAAGCTCCTCAGCGTCGACGTCGACGCCGTCTTCGACATCCCCGAAGGCGCGGCAAAGGTTACGGGCCCCAGCGCTTACCTCAAGATCTCCGATGGCTGCGACGCGCCCTGCACCTTCTGCGTCATCCCGAAGATCAAGGGTGGTCTGCGCTCCGCACCCGCCGGCCTGCTCGTCCGCGAGGCCCAGCGCCTGGTCGCCGCCGGTGCGAAGGAGCTTGTCCTTGTCGGCCAGGACACGACGGCGTGGGGTGAAGACCTCGGCATGCCCGTCGCCGGAGGCCTCCCCGGACTGCTGGAGATGCTCTCCGAAGCGGTTGGGCCCGAGGTCTGGCTGCGCCTCATGTACGCCTACCCAAGCCGCGTCAGCGATCAGCTCATCGAAACGATGGCTCGTCTGCCAAACGTCGTCCATTACCTCGACGTCCCCCTCCAGCACGGCTCCGAAGCCGTCCTTCGCCGCATGAAACGCCCGCACAACGTCGAGAAGGTCCACGCCTTCGTCCGGCAGCTCCGGGCGGCCATGCCCGATGTCGTCCTGCGCACGTCGTTCATCGCCGGCTTCCCCGGCGAGACGGAGGCCGAGTTCCAGGAACTGCTCGACTTCGCGAAGGTGATCCGTTTCGACCACGCCGGCTGCTTCACCTACTCCCGCCAGCAGTGGACCGGCGCCTTCGAAATGGCGGATCAGGTACCCGATGAGATCAAGCACGAGCGCCGCGACCGCTTCATGCGACAGCAACAGAAGATCGCGGCGAGGCAGGCGCAGCGCTTCGTGGGCCGCGACCTCCCGATGCTCGTCGAGGGCCTCGGCGAAGACGATGACGGCGACCCCGTCGTCGCCGGCCGCACCTATCGCGAAGCCCCCGAGGTTGACGGTCTCGTCATCGTCCGCGGCGCTGCCGAGCCCGGATCCCGCGTCCTCGTCCACATCGACGAAGCCTCCGGCTACGACCTCTTCGGCTCCGTTATCAGGTAGTCGCGGGCCACCGTGCCCGCAGGTTCGGCACGATCGTCCCGAACTACCGGGGGGCCGCGTGTATCATGAGCGGCGGAGGTCGGGCATTGGACGAGATCATCTTCGTGGTCACCGAGGCGCCTGAGGGCGGGTACACGGCAAGAGCGCTGGGCGAGTCGATCTTCACCGAGGCTGATGATGTCGACTCCCTTCGAGAGCACGTGCGAGACGCCGTGCGCTGCCACTTCGAGGAAGGTCAGGCGCCACGCGTGGTGCGACTGCACTTCGTGCGCGACGATCTCATCGCGGTATGACCCGGCTGCGCCGCGACCTCACGGGCGAATCGCTGGCGAAATCACTCCGCACGCTCGGGTATTTGGTCAGCCGCCAAACTGGAAGCCACATCCGGCTGACTACTCTGGAGCGTGGCGAGCATCACATCACGGTTCCGCGCCATGACCCGTTGAGGGTAGGGACGCTGGCGTCAGTGTTGGCGGATGTCGCGGCGCACTTCGAGATCTCGCGGGACGAGCTCATCGAGTGACTGTTCGGGTAGTCCTCGGTCCCCTGCCCCGAATATGCTACCGTTCGCCCATGCCCTCCGTAGCCCTCTTCGACCCCTGCTACATGGCGGCGCTGCGCCCGGCTGACGCCGAATGCGCCCGCCATGTGCTCCGCTCGCTCGGCGACGACGTCACCCTGATCGACGGCCGCTGTTGCGGGCAGCCCGCCTTCAACAGCGGCTACCGGAACGAGGCGCGCACCGCCGGCCGCGAAGTCCTCAAGGCCGCCCGTCCGTTCGAAACGGTCGTCACCCTCTCCGGATCCTGCACGAGCATGGTCCGCCACTACCTGCCCGTGCTCTGGGACGGCGATCGCCGCGACGCCGCGCAGCGCATCGCCGGCCGCTTCCGCGATTTCGTCTCTTACGTCGCCAATCACCCGAACGTTGGCAACCTCGGCTTGAAGCTCGAAGGGGTCGTCGCCTACCACGACTCCTGCCACGGCCGCCGCGAGCTTGGCATCACCTCGGACGCGCTCGGCCTCCTCGCCCGGATCCAGGGACTGGAAGTGCGCCGGCTCGCCTACGAAGAGGAATGCTGCGGCTTTGGCGGCTCGTTTGCCGTCAAGCTGCCCGAAATCTCCGTCGCCATGATGACCACGAAGCTCGACGACGCCGTCCTCACCGGGGCGAAGGTGCTGGTCTCGGGCGACTTCTCCTGTCTCGCCCACCTCGAAGCGGGCGCCCGCGGACTGGGCCTGAAGCTCGAAACGTGGACCTTCCCCGAGCTCCTTTTGAGGGCCCTCGAATGAGCGCCTACCGCGAGCGCGCCGCACGCGAGATCCGCGCGGAACGGCCGGCCGCCACCGTCACGCCGATCATGCGCAAGCTCGTCGCCGACGCCGAAGCCATGCTTGGCCGCGGACCCGAAGACGCGCGTGCCCGCGCGGCCGCCGCCCGGATGTACGCCGTCGACCACCTCGAAGAGCTGCACGAACAGATGGAGGCCAACCTCGAGCGGCGCCGTGTTCACTACCACCGCGCCGCCGACGCCGCCGAAGCAGTCGCCATCATGCGCCGCATCCTCGCGGGCTCGAAGCGCATCGCGAAGTCGAAGTCAATGGTCGCCGAAGAGGTTGGCCTCACCCACGCCCTTCGCGCCGACGGCATGGACGTCCTCGAGACCGACATCGGCGAGTACGTCGTCGATCTCGAAGGCCGCGGGCCGAGTCACATCACCGCTCCCGCCCTCCACCTCAATCGCGCCCGCATACGCGAGATCTTCGAGCGCACCGGCGCAAGCTTCGAGGACGACGACCCGGTGAAGCTCTCGCGGTACGTCCGTGACGTCGTCGGGAGCTACTTCCGCGACTGCGACGCAGCCATCACCGGCACGAACATCGCGATCGCCTCCAGTGGCCGCCTCGGCATCGTCGAGAACGAGGGCAACGTCTCCCTCGGCGTCAGCCATCCGCGTCTGCACGTCGCGATCACCGGCCTCGAGAAGGTTGTCGCCGACGAAGACGCGGCGCTTGCGATCCTCGAGGTCCTGGCCCCGAGCGCGACCGCGCAGCCGCTGACCTCGTTCACGCACTTTCTCGCCGGCCCGATGCCTGGCCAGGAGCGGCACGTCGTCTTCGTCGACAACGGCCGCTCTCGCGTCGTCCACGACGAACGCTATCGCGAGGTTCTCAAGTGCATCCGCTGCGGCGCCTGCATGAACGCCTGCCCCGTCTACCGTACGGCCGGCGGGCTCTCCTACGGCTCGCCGTACATGGGTCCGATTGGCGCCGTGGTCTCGCCGCTCCTCTGGCCCGATGGCCGCTACGCGGATCTGCCGATGGCGTCCAGCCTCTGCGGCCGCTGCACCGAGGTATGCCCTGTCGGCATCCCGCTCCATCGCATGCTCCTCGATCTGCGCGCTGACGGAGTCGCTGATGGCCAGCTCGGCAGCCGGACCGAGAAGCTGGCCTGGCTGGCCTGGGCCGAGGCGTTCCGTGGCGCGACTCGTGCCCGCGCTCTTTCGGCGTTCGCCCGCGTCGGCCTGCGCAACGGCTCACGCATCGTCCGATCCCACGGCGACGGCGACGACCCGCGCCTCTTCCCCGAGCCATCCGAGCTGCACGACCGGACGCTTCTGCAGGCTGCGACGGCCGAGCGGACCGCTGCCGTCCTCATCCCTGCCGCCGACGTCGCGCCGCACGAGCTTCCCGCACTCTTCGCCTTCCGGGCCCGCGATCTTGGTGTCACTGTCGTCGAATCAATCGATCCCCGAGATGGTGACCTATCGCTGACCGCGACCGCCGCGATCGCGAACACCGGCAGCGTTCTCCTGACGGGTGAGCAGGCCGCGCGCAGGCCGATCCTTGGGGCGAAGCGAGTCGTCGTCCGCGTCAGCGCTTCCACGCTCGTCCGCTTTCCGCACGAGGTCGCGCCGTTCCTCGGCGGCGACGACGCGCTGCTCCTCACCGGCGCAAGCCGCACCGCCGACATCGAGAAGCAGATCGTGCGCGGCATTCACGGCGCGGAGGAGATGGTGGTCGTCCTCGGCCCGTAGGCCGGATCAGGCGAAATTCCGGTGCTCCACCATCGTGCAGCGATCCTGCATCGTCGCCAGCCCGGCCTTCCGCGCTCGCTCCAGGCCGGCGTCGTTCGTGATGCCCGCCTGGAGCCAGACCGTCGGCGCGCCGATCGCGATCGCGTCGTCGATGATCGGGTCCGTCTGGTCGCCACGCACGAACACGTCCACCAGGTCCACGCGCTCCGGGATGTCCCGCAGGCTTTCGAAGGCGCGCTCGCCCATCACTTCTTCCGCCGGATGGATACCGCGGTGCACGGGGATGATCCGATACCCGTGCTCCTTGAGGTATGACGCGATCCGGTAGGCAGGCC
>JAKALX010000150.1 GCA_021823905.1 Chloroflexota bacterium
AGCGCTCGTCAGCTTCCGCAAGTCTACGGCCGGGTATACGGCGCTCCTCGACGAGGCGGAATCCTTTCGGCAGGCCCAGTACAGCCTCGTCCGCCAGGAGAGCCGCGAAGGCCATACGGCCAGCCTGGTGGCGCGGAACACACTGATCGCGACGTTCGCCGTAGCCGCGGTGATCACGTTCCTCGTCGGCCACCACTTCTCCCTCTACATTCACCGCCGCCTGGCGGCACTCGGAGAGGGCACCCGTCGGGTTATCCGGGGCGAGTTGAATCAGCCAATCCGGGTCCAGGGTAGGGACGAGTTCACCGAGCTTGCGAAGGTGTTCAACACCATGACCTATTCGCTGCAGCAATCGCAAACCGAGAACCTCCGCCTTCATGAAGGCGCCATCCGCATGCGCGAGGAACGGATCGCCCTGCTGTCCGACGGCTTGAAGCGCGCGACCGACGCCCAGGAGAACGAGCGGAAGCGCGTCGCGAGAGAGCTGCACGACGAGGTCGGCCAGGCCCTGACGGGGCTCCAGTTCGGATTGGGGCGGCTGGCAAAGATGACACGGTCCGAACGCATTCGCGAAACGACCGAGGCGCTGAAGGAGCTGACGGTGGAGACGCTGCGCGGAGTCCGCAACCTCGCGCTCGACCTGAGGCCGAGCCTTCTCGACGACATCGGCCTCGCGGCAACGCTGCACCACTACGTGGAGGCTTACTCAGCCCGGACCGGCGTTCCGGCGGCGCTCAGCATCAGCGGCCTCGCTGAAAGGCTCCGGCCCGAGCTCGAAATCACCGTCTTCCGGATCGTCCAGGAGGCGCTCACCAACACGGCGCGGTACGCGGGCGCGACGCAGGCCTGGGTCGACCTCACGCTGGAAGACAACGCGCTGACCCTCGTGGTCCGAGACAACGGCTCGGGCTTCGACGTCGAAGCCACACGGGCGGACTACCGTCGCAGCCTGGGCATCTCAGGCATGGAAGAGCGATGCCGCTTCTCCGATGGCACATTCACCGTCGAATCGGCTCCGTCCGAAGGCGCCACGGTGATCTGCACCTGGCGCGACGTGAGCTACCAGCCGCCGGTTCGCGCCGGCGAGACGCCCGCTTCGGAGCTGGCGCCAGCCAGGGCTCCCTGAGGTCGCGAGGAGGACTGAAATGAAGGCCGAAACCCCGCTGAGAGTGATGCTCGCCGACGACCACGCCGTCGTGCGCAACGGATTGCGGGCGATTATCAACAGCGAAAAGGACATGCAGGTCGTTGGCGAAGTCGAAGACGGCCTGGACGTTCTCGATCGCGCGTCCGAGCTTCAGCCCGACGTCATCCTGATGGACATCACCATGCCAGGCCTCGGCGGGCTCGAGGCCACCCGCATCGTGAAGCAAGCGCTCCCGAACGTGAAAGTGCTCATCCTGACGATCTACGAGAGCGAAGAGTGCCTGTACCACGCCCTCAACATCGGCGCCGACGGGTACCTCACCAAGGCAGCCCACGAGTCGGAAGTAGTCCTCGCGGTCCGCGCCCTGGCCCGTGGCAAGTGCTATATCGACCCGACCCTGGCGAGCCTCCTGGTGAACGCGTTCGTGGCTGCCGGGCCCCAGCGGGCTGAACCCGACCGCTACAACATGCTGACCGAGCGCGAGCGGGAGATGCTGCCGCTCATCGCCGGCGGCAGCACGAACAGGGAGATCGCGAAAACGCTCCTGCTGAGCGAACACACCGTTCACAATCACCGCGCTCATCTCATGGAGAAGCTGGGCCTCCACGACCGGATGCAGCTCCTGATGTACGCGATGCGACGGGGGATTATCACGCCCCAGGCATGAGCGGGCGGTCCGCACGGTCCGGCACAGGGATGCCGGCCCGTGCCGCGCAAGAACATTGGCTTGGGAGCAACGCGCCGCCGCGCCTGGGACTCGGCCGACGCCGGGCGCCCGCGAGCGGCGCTATGCGCGCGGACAGGGGCTTGAGCGAGACGCGATGGCGCTCCGTGCCACCCACCCGGCCCTGTCTGTGCCTTCCCCAGGCCCGTTTGGCGGGCCCTGAACGGCGGCGCCATGCGAATTGACACGGCCGTACCGGCAAGAGGACCCGAGCGACCCATGGTGGCCTTTTTCACAAGTAGTGACGATGAGACGGAAGCCCGGAGACGAGGAGGCCATCGATGTTCGAACGCTCACGTGTCTCCTTCGTTCCCAGCGTCGCGGTCCTCGCCGGCGTTGTGCTCCTGATCATGTCGGTTTTCCACGCTCTGCTGCTGTGGCTCGCGGTGCTTTCGCTTGGCGCCGGCCTGTCGCTTCTGCTGGTGGAGTGCCTGGGTTCGTTGCTCAGGGGAACGTCCTCTGCAAGCTTCGCCGTCCCACCGGCGGCTGAACCAAAGAAGGAGAGCTGAGATGCCTGTTGTGACCGCGCTCGAATTCCTGGCCGCGACCCTGATTTCGGGCCTTGGCCTCTTCCTCGCCAGTGAGGCGCTCATCCGGCTCCGGCGGCACTTCGTGCTCCGGGGCATTTCGCACGGGCTGGCCGCTGTCGGCGGCGTCGCCGCGGCCCTGTCGGGCGGCTACTGGGCCACCATCATCGTGCGCTGGTGACACGAAGATGCTGCCGGCGTTGCGGAGACGAGGCACGGCAAGCGGTCCTCACTGGGCCCTCCGTCTGGTGGGGATCGCAGGCCTGACAGTCCTCGCCACCGCATGCACGACGGCACGAGCAACGACCAGGGCCCCCGCGGGCGGCGAGCGCACGGCGACAGTCAGCGCGCAGGTGGCCACGCCCATCTCGCCAACGGTGAGCCGGGCGAACGAGTTGTGCCTGGCCTGCCATAGCAAGCCGGGAATTGTGCGCAACCTGGGACATGCCCAGGAGGCGCTCGACGCCATCGTCCCCGAGGCGTTTGCCATGTCGGCCCACGGCTCCGCCACCTGCACGAAGTGCCACCCTGAGAACTCGGCCGTTCCCCATCGTTCGCCCGCTGAAGGGACACCGGCCTTCCGAACGAGCGACGCGAGCCAGCTCTGCTCGTCATGTCACAAGGAAGCCGCCGAGGGCTACGCGCACACCGCCCATGGCGTCGTCAGCAATCTCGGCGACAAGCGCGCGCCGGGCTGCACGGACTGCCACTCCGTCCACACCGTCAAGCGCGTGAGCGAATGGAGCGACGCGGACCGCGGACGGGCCTGCGCTCGCTGCCACGAAGGTGCTGACGCCACGTTTGCCCAGGCGGCAACCGGGCACCGCGAGGCGTCCGCGACCTGGTTCGCTCCGACCTATTTCGCCGGACGATTCCTGGTCGTCCTCCTGGCCTGCACCCTGGCATTCGGCACGCTCCACGTGGAGTTGGACATGCTGCGCTGGGGCTGGACGAAGGTGCGCAGCCGTCACGACGGGGGGAAGAGCGAATGACCACCGCAACCGAAACTGTACGGGCTGCCACTGCTCGCCACGCCAGGCTCGACGAAAAGGAAGACGACTCCATCGTCCGGTTCGAGTTGCACCAGCGCATCCAGCACTTCTTGATGATGACGACCTTCATCATCCTGGCGCTTACCGGGCTTCCCCAGCGATTCAACGAGATGGGCGTCAGCCGCTGGTGGGTCGACACCCTGGGCGGCCTCGAGACCGTCCGATTCATCCATCGGAGCGCCGGTGTTCTCATGCTGGCCGACTGCGTTTACCACGTCGGCTACCTGTTCGTTCGCATCGTGCTGCAACGCCGGTTCGGCGCGTTCCAGATGGTTCCCGGTCCCCAGGATGCACGAGATGCGCTCCACATGGCCCGTTACTTCCTCGGGCTGGAGCCTCAGAAGCCACGGTTCGGGCGGTTCAGCTACCTGGAGAAGTTCGACTACTGGGCTGTCTTCTGGGGGATCGCGGTCATCGGCGGGTCGGGGGTGATCCTGATGTTCCACGTCGCGGTGACGCGGCTATTGCCCGGACAGGCGATCCCGCTCGCCATGACCGTCCATGGCGACGAAGCGGTCCTTGCGGTGGGCTGGATCGCGATCGTCCACATGTTCAATGCCCACCTCGCGCCCTGGATCTTCCCGTTCAACCCGGCGATCTTCACCGGCAAGCTTTCGCGGGAGCGCTACGCCGAGGACCACCCGCTCGAATACGCGAGGCTGACGAGCCGCAAGCCAGTCCACGAGGCCGACGCAGCCGGGCCGCACCTTGCGCCCTTCCCGAAGGCGGAGGTGCTCGTTGAGGCCATCCAACCATTGATGCACGAGGCGCCAGCGCGCTCCACCGGCGAGATCAACGCCGCGCACATGACGGAGGGCTCGCAATGACGCCGCGCGTGGCCCAGCTATCGATTCGCGTCCGTTCGCGGCTGGCGCTGGCCCTGGCGGCCATGGTTGTCCTGGCCGGGGCTCCAGCCTGCGAGCCCTTCATCCTTGGGCAAACCGCCCTCGCGCCAGAGCGATCGACCGGACGGATCGCGCCGCCAACCGTCACGGCTGGCCAGTCGAACCTGATGCACGGGGACTGCCGCTACTGTCACGTCGACGGCAACCAGGTGATCCGGAGCAAGCCGAGCGAGATCCCCCACCGCATCAGCGGCTGGGAAGAGTGCAGCGTCTGCCACAGCGAAGGCCGGCTCGCACCCATGCCGGCGCAGCATGGCCCGACCGCCAACGACCAGTGCCAGTTGTGCCACAAGCCGGCCAGCACGCCTCCGCCGCAGATGGGGCATCTCGCCTTCAAGGATCGAACCTGCACTTCGTGCCACGAAACCATCGTGGCGCTGCCGTCGACGCACTGGAACCGCGCCGGCTACACGTGCGAGCTCTGCCACCAGGCGCCGGCCAAGGCTCCCCCAGCCGCCCCACACGCGGTAGCGACCGGGCAGGCGTGCAACGGTTGCCACGGCAGCGGAAACGCGCTGGCCCTCCCGTCAAGTCATAAGGGCCGAACCGACCAGCTCTGCGTTCTGTGCCACCAGGAGCAATCGGCGATTTCGCTCGCCATCCCTCACAGCCTCGCCAACCGCGATAAGTGCCTCGACTGCCACACCCCCGGCACACGGACCGCGGGCGTGGGGTCGGAAACGACGTTCATCCGGTAGCCGGCACTCGCGTCCGAAGTGACCCCTGGCGAGAGGAGCGAGCGCGGCGCCTCTCTCCGAGAGCAAGCACCGGCAGCCGGGCCACAGGGGTGACGATCACAGCGCTCAACGAGACGACCGTGACGGGGAGCCTGTCGCCCGATTGGTGCTCGAAAAGGTGAGTAGTGGTAGCGCATAGGGGATTCGAACCCCTGATCTCCGCCTTGAGAGGGCGATGTCCTAGGCCGCTAGACGAATGCGCCGTGCCCTTTAGCGTAGCATGTGCCGCTGCCTACGAAAACGCATGTGCGGCTCAACGCTTCGCCGCTCTGAGTCGGCGGGGAGACAACGTCTCCGGGTCATGAAGAGCCAATCGCCAGGCGCGGCGTGAGCGATCCGCCTACAGCCCGCCATTGAACTCCGCAAACGAGAAGTAACTGTTCAGGCCCGTCAGCCTGCCCGTCACCAGCAGCACGCCCACCGCCACGAACATCAGCCCCGCCGCCAGCTCGAACCAGCCGGAGTAGCGCTGGATCCGGCGCAACACCGGCGTTACGTCGGCCAGAGCCATGCCGGCGATCAGGAAGGGGATGCTCAGCCCGGCCGAGTAGGCCACGAGCAGATACGTCCCTCGGAACGCCTGGCTCGAATCCGCTGCCAGCACCAGGATGCTGCTCAGGATCGGGCCGATGCACGGCGTCCAGCCCAACGCGAACGCCCCACCGATAAGCGCCGACCGGGTGTAGCCCACTTTTCGGTGCGCCCCAACGTTGATCTCCACCGTTCGCGAGAGGAACGGGATCTGGAGGTAACCGGCAAACCGCAGCCACACCAACCCGAGCACCAGACCAAGCTCAAGCGTGCGCACCCGGTCGCCCCGAATCTGCGCCACGTCCGCAAGGAAGATATAGACCGCCGTCAGGATGCCCAGAAGGAGCGCGGCAAAGAGCGGATCCTTGCGGCCTCGCGACGGGATCAGCAGCACGCCCATCGCCACCAGGACCAAGCCAGCGAACTGGCCCAGGTTCTTCTGGTTGTCCTGGAGGAAGTACGAGCCCAGCAAGCCGACCGCCGTCCCCAAAACGATGAAGACCGCCGAAAAGCTCCCGACGAAGACCAGCGCGTGCGTGAACGTCACCCGTCGATCGGCAACGACGCGACCGTTCTGAAAGCTCGCGCCTGAAAGGTGGGTCAGATAGATCGGCACGAGCGGCAGCACACACGGGGAGACGAACGAGAGTACGCCCGCCGAGAAGGCCAGTGCCGGCCCTGCCGGTCCCTTCAGGCTGAAGTCGGCGCTGCTCAGGCCCGCGAGACCAAAGGCAACGAGCGGCGCAACCGCAAGGAGCGCAAGCGCCAGGTAGCCGACGGCGTGCCCGGTGATCTGGCGTCCGAAAACCCGGGAGGTCATCGTGTGCGTACGGCCCTTCGTCGCGATCGAGTCACCGTCATCTTAGCCGAGCGTGGGACAAGGGATCTTGACGCCGGTCGTGGCGGGCGGGGCTTGTGTTGTTGCTGGCATTGCCCCGCTCCGACGCACAGCCTGCTTGGGCGGCTGGAACCGCCTTGGTCTGGTTGAGCATAGAGGCCTCGTTGGCCGAGGGGTTCAGGCGGCCGGGCGCGGAGTGAAAGCGTGCGCGGTTGTCCAAGCCTCGATGTGCTCCAAGAGGGCGGCCGGCGCCAATGCGGCCCCACAAATGGACGGTCCTGTGAAGTGTGAAGCCATCTAACCGATGGTAGGGCGCCCAAGAATCCGCGTATCTGTAATTCTCTTGTGACAATTCTCTCAGATATTAGATGATGTCCTTTCGTTCCATCGCGATACGGTGACTGTGGGTCGTGCGGCTGAAGGGAGGTGTTGCGATCGAGTGGATTGAACATTTCATTCGTATAAGTTCCGTTGATGATACAGTCATTAGTTGCATAAGTCCCAGAATCACAGGGGGTATGCCAGTATGAAACAATGCTTCATATCATGCAGACGACCTCGCGCAGATGCGCCGTCATTTCAAGACATGAGCCTTGCCAAACGAGAGGCGCGAAGGTAAACGAATGACACTCGGATACAACGGCAAATCCAGCAATCGGCACGCTCTGCTCGGCCTCGCGGCTATCCTCGCGATCGTGCTCGCCGGGGGCCTCGGCTTCCTCGGCCGTGATTCGACCGCGCGGGCTGATATGAATCCATTTCAGCTCAACATCAGCAGCGCCACCTGCACCGACGCAGGCGTAACCTACCACTTCGTCGCGCCGCACATTGCGAACGGGTCGGGCGGAACGCTTACTGTCGCGTACACCCTGAACGGTGGCACTTCGACGACTGCGACAGTGTCCGAAATCGGTGGCAACAGCGCGAACGCACAGTGGAACCTGGCCCTGACGGGCTCGGGGACGTTCCACGTCACCAGTGCCTCGTTTGAGGGATCGGATGACGAAGCTCACGGGCTAACCGGCGGGCTTGACCTCGCTACTATCACGTGCACCCAAGAGTCAGCCACGGCAACCCTGCACGTGATCAAGGTCGTCGACAACAACAACAATCCGGCGTTTACAGCCACGCCCAGCGCGTTCTCCATCCATGTGACGGGCAGCGACACGGACGTCGCGGGGAGCCCACAGGCGGGGATGGCTGCGCCGGGTACGAGCTACACGCTTGACGCCGGCAGCTATACGGTCAGCGAAACCGGCGGACCCGCCGGGTACGTCGCCAGCTACAGCGCGGACTGCGCCGGCGGGTCGGTAACGCTCGCGGCGGGCGACAGCAAGACGTGCACCATCACCAACACGGCGCCGCAGGCCACAACCGGCACGGAAACCGGCACCGCAACCGTCACGGTGATGAAGTACATCGACGGCCAGGCCGCCACGACCGGCTCGTTCGACTTCACCACTCACACCACGGCCAGCAACATCAGCGGCTGCGAAAGCGGTTGCACCTTTCCGCTGACCCTCGACAGCGAGAACGGCTGGTCGGCCACGACAAGCGCGATGGCCCTCGGCGCGAGCTACTCAGTCGCCGAGACCGGCACCCCCTCAACATGCGGACCGGACGACACGTACCGGCTGGCCGGCTACACGACTGGCAGCACGCTCGCAGCCGCCCTGGAAGGCACTCCGGGCAGCACCATCCCGTCGTTCACCGACATCCAGGGCGACCAATACGTCGTCGTCTGGAACGCCACCTGCGCCACGAACACGGACACTGGCTCCATCACCATCGTGAAGCAGTGGCAGGACCAGAACGGCAACGTCATTACCAGCGGCCTGCCCTCTGGCGCCAGCTTCACCGTCAGCGGCGCCGGCGTCAGCGGCTTCACGCTGAACGGTGACAACGCGTGGCAGACGGCGTTCAACAACCTCGCCGACGGCAACTACTCGTTTACCGAGGGGGCCATCACCGGCTACACCGAGACCGCGGCCACCTGCACGGGCGCTACCAACAGCACCAGCAGCTTCAGCGGC
>JAKALX010000151.1 GCA_021823905.1 Chloroflexota bacterium
GTTCCGCTCAAGGCCGCTGCCGGCAGCTTCGGCGATCCACAGAACATGGGGGACGGGGACTTCAAGTGGGTTGCCGTTGGCACGAAGCATCGTCTCCGCCCTGGCATGTTCGTCGCCCAGGTGGTTGGCAAGTCGATGGAGCCCGCCATCCCGGATGGTTCGTATTGCCTCTTCGCCGCGCCCGTCGAGGGCACCCGGCAGGGCAAGACCGTCCTCGTCCAGCTCCGCGACGCCACCGATCCCGAGACCGGCGAGCGCTACACCGTGAAGCGTTACGAGAGCGCGAAGATCCGCGACGGCGACGCCTGGCGTCACGAGACCATCACCCTAAAGCCGGTCAACCCGGCCTTCGAGCCGATTGCGCTGACCGGAACCGACGAGGGCGAGCTCCAGGTCATCGCAGAGTTCCTCGAGGTGCTGACGCCGCCAGCCGCTGCTCCCCCAGCGGCCACAACCGCGGCGCCTGCGCGCGCAGCCGGTGAGAACGCACACAGCAAAGGAAGTGATGGCGGTGCCGCGGATGAGGAACCCGTAGCCGAGGGCGATGGGGAAGAGCCGCGGGAACGGATCGACGCGGCGCGGCTCGATCGCGACGAGCTGATCTGCCGCGTCCGCCAGTTCTTCGGTGATGGCTCGCCGCGCGACCGCGAGCAGGCCATTGCAGACGTGGCCAAGGGCCTCGGATATGAGCGGGTAGGCAGCAAGGTCCGGGAGATCGTCGACAACTCCCTCCGGACAGCCGTCCGACGCGGCGTTCTCGCGAGCGAAGGCGACGCGCTGAAGCTCGATGTGCGGCGAATCGAGGACTACCGGCGCGACTTCCTCAAGGAGCAGTTCCTTGCGTCCTTGGAAGGCAAGGCGTGGAAACAGAGAGGGGACGCGATCCGCGACTTTGCCCGCTGGCTCGGCTTCGGCCGGACCGGCCGCGTCATCGATCAAACCCTCCGCTCGATCATCAACGGCCTGATTCGCGAAGGCCGGCTGGAGAGCGACGGATCGCTCATTCGGAGGGCCGGATGACACCTCGGTCCTCCAGTGCTTGGGGGTCAGCGGCCCCACGCTCAGCTGACAGGCGATCTTGTCGAAATGACCGGCGTGGCTCATCGGATCAGCCTTGCCCTCAAGCTCATCGTTGTTATCGAGGTCGGGACGGTGACTGAATCGAATCCTCGGCACATCTTCGAGGACGACCGCCCCATCAAGTCGGCGCGGGAGGATATGCTTGGGCGGCGAGGTTTCGCAGACGGGATCGCCCGTGCGATCCGCTCCTGGGATGGCCACGAAAGCCTTATCGTCGGCATCTACGGGCCGTGGGGTTCTGGCAAGACCTCGGTCCTGAACATGATCGCCGAAGCCCTGAAAGCGGAACCGGAGGGGGAGCGCTTCTTCCGGCTCTTCAACCCGTGGGAGGTGGGTGACAGGTCCGCGGTGAACCGCGCCTTCTTCGATGAGGTTGGCGCTGCTCTTGGCAAGGCCGACCCAACGGGGGAGGGACAGCTCCGCCTCGCCAAGTGGACCGAGTACTCAACCCGCCTTGACATCCTCGCGGCGTCGGCTGGTGGCTCGGCGGCGATTCTTGGCGCCCAGGGTTCTCTACCGCCAGCGCTCGCGGCGCTACTGCTGGGTGGTGTCGCCTTCGCAGGGGTCGTGAAGGCCAGTCGGGCGGCGCTCGAGGCCCGCTTGGAGATCGCCAAGAGGAATCTCGACGACATCCGTGTCGAGCTTCGGGGACTTATGGGGTCGCTTGAGCGGCCGGTCGTTGTGATCATGGACGACCTCGATCGGTTGGAGCCTCTGGAGGTGGCCCAGATGATCCAGCTAGTCAAGGCGAACGGTGATTTCCCGAAGCTCGTCTTCGTCCTTGCGTTTCAGCGAGACGTCGTGGAAAGCGCCCTCCAAGCGGCTATCGGAGTAGATGGCTCGAGCTTCCTGGAGAAGGTCGTCCAGGTTTCGATTGACCTGCCCGCGATCGCCCGCAGCAAACTCGACGAATTGGTGGACGAGGGGCTGCACAGAGTGCTGCCGTTCGCCCGTGATGCCGCCGGGCCAGGCCCTGACGAGCGGCGATGGCGGAGGCTCTATCTGTCCGGGATGAGGGAATACCTCACGACCCTCCGCAGCGTAAAGCGCTATCTGGCCACGCTCGCCTTCTACCGGGGGCTATTTCAGGCAGGGGACCAGCTCGAGGTTAACCCGGTGGATTTCGCCGTGCTTGAGGCACTCCGGGTCTTCGAACCAGCGGTCTATCACGGCCTATGCCGCGAGAAGGAGCTGCTGACTGGGGGCGCCTTCGCCACGATTTTCGACCAGCAAGGGGTGGAGCCGCGCTATCAGTCGGCGGATGCAATTCGGAAGGCTGCACCCGAGGGCCGGTGGCACCAGGTCGAGACACTGCTTGCCAACCTGTTTCCTGCGTATGGCTGCGCCCTCCGCAGAGAAGAGCTGCACGGGGATCCAGAAGACTGGCAGCGGGAGAAACGTGTGTGCAGCACGACGTTCTTCGATCGATACTTTTGCTACGCACTGAGCGAGGGGGACGTCAGCGAACAAGAGCTGAGCCACTTCATATCCTTGACACCGCAGATCGCCGAGCTTCGAGTGATAAGTCAAGAGCTATTGCAGAGAGACCTTCTCACCATGGCCCTTGGACGACTCGTACCTAGGGTGGATGAAATTCCAAACAACGGGGTTACGCCTTTTCTGACTTTGCTCTTCGACGTAGGAGACGCACTGGAGGCAAAGGAAGGGAACGAATACCCTTGGGCCTCTGGCATGGCGGAGCATATCCTTGCGGAACGCCTCTTGTCGCGAGTTCGAAACGAGAGTGTCGGCGAGGCGTGGGTCCTGCCTGCCCTCCAGGCGTCAATTGGGATGATCTTCCCCGTCCGGTTTGCGGCAAGGTTGAGGGAACGAAGTGAGGACGCAGAGGAGCAGCGAGGGCGGCCACTCTTAAGTGCCAGGGATGCCGATCGCGTCTGCGCGGTCTCGCTGGAACGGTTGCGCTCCGCCGCGAAGGACGGCGGCTTAGGGAATCGAGGGTCGCTCCTTTGGCTGCTCTTCCGGTGGCGAGATCTCACAGGGAGTTTTGAGGAGCCGCGGGCGTGGGTGGCCGCCTTCGCCTCAGAGCCCACGGGCGCACTTCGCCTCGTGGCCAGCGCTCTTCATTTCGAGACGCGTTCGGGGCCGGCGATCGGCGACGAGGAGCAGATTCCAGCAGTCAACCTAGACGAGATTGGGCAGTTCGTTGACTTGGCTGAGGTTGCGAAGCTTCTGGGCGCGCTCGATCAGTCCGAGTTATCCGAGCGGGACAGGGTTGCGATCATGACGTTTGCAGCGGAGTGGGGGCGGCGCCTGCGGCGACGTAGGCCGGCGGAACTTGTGGCCGCGAAGGGGGAGCAATGATCGAACTCCCGGCGGAACTCGAAGGGTTCCTGAGTGGGTTGATTGTGCCTCACGGTTGTCCTGCGCGGCTCGATGACGAGTCGCTGGCCGTCGATTTGCTGGAGCGCGCGATCGAGGCCTACAAGATCCAGAATGGCCAGCTCGACAACCGAGTGGCTTTTGAGTGGTTCCAACAGGGGCACCTGGAGTTGAAGAATGGGGCGCTACATTTTTCCGCCCCAATGCGGTTTGACGACTCCGGGAGTGGTACCCAGCCACTTGTGCTGCAGCCTACGCTGCTGGTATACCTGCTGCTCCACCATGATCGTTACAGGCAGGTTCTCGACGCGATCGAGGGGTTCATTGGGTGCTTAGGTGACCAGTTAGGGGCCCTGGACTTCAAGCGCACACGGACCGGGGTCCTGCGGTGCGTCACCAACACTCGGTTTGCGGCGAACACGCTCCGGAAGTACGGGTTGCTCAAGTTCACCCGGCGTGAGGCGTACAAGACCTGGGTACTGTCGCTGCCCGGCGCGTTGTTGGCAGCTCAGCTTGCTCCCGACAGCGGGCTCTTTCTGAGGCCATGCAATTCCAGGAAAGGATTCGACCTTCACCCGGCGATTCTGGCCCCCGGTCCCAATTGGACCGATTATGGTGATCTTGTGCGGCAGCTTGAGACCCTGTGCGCGCCGAAAGCCGAGTTCTTCCGCACGTACGACGCGATGCTACGCCGCGCCTACGACCTCCTGCCCGGGTATTGGGCCGCGATGCGGGACCCCAAACTGCGACTCGAGGACCGCCGCAAGGCCTGCATCGAGCGCCTTCGCGAGCTCGAGGACCATCCGATGACCGAGAGTTTCTACCAGCAGCTCGCGATGCACCTGCGGACCGACCTGCTGCCAAGGAACACCAGGTGTTGAGTCAGTAGAGTGCCGGCACGACCGGGAGGATCATGGCCAAGACTGAAGCCTCAGTTGAAGAGCTCGTGGGAATGATCGAGCGTGGGGAGCTGCGACTCCCCGAGATGCAGCGCCGGTACGTCTGGGGCAAGACTCGGGTGCGCGACCTCTTCGATTCGCTCTACCGCGGCTACCCATCGGGCACCATTCTCCTCTGGGAGACTGACGAGGCCGTCCCGTTGCAGGAAATGGGCGTCGCCCAGCAAACAAACCCGTACCGGAGCACGCGGCTTCTGCTTGACGGTCAGCAGCGCCTAACCTCGCTTTGGGCCGTGCTCCGTGGTGAGCCGGTAACGGTGCGCGACCGAAAGAGGCCAGTCGAGCTCCTCTTCAACCTGGACCATCCCGAAGAACTCGCTGTGGTCACCGAGGTCAACGAGAACGGAAGCGATGACGACGACGAAGATGATGTCAGTCATGAGGAACCCGATTCGACGGAGGACGAGCTTCTGCAGCGCTTCAACAAGATGACCTTCGTGGTCTCAACGGGAAAGCTTGCGGGGTTGCCTCATTGGGTCAAGGTCTCAGACGTCTTCAAGTCAGACAGCGACACATCGTTCCTTAGGCGGGCCGGCGTCAGTGGCTTCGAAGACCCGCGCTACGAAAAGTACAGCCAGCGGCTCTCCCGGCTGCGAGGGATCCGCAAGTATTCCTATCGCATGGATGTTCTCGAACGCAGCCTGTCCTATGACGAAGTCACGGAAATCTTCGTGCGAGTGAACTCCCTTGGTATGAAGCTGCGGAGTTCCGACCTGGCTCTTGCTCAGATCACCGCCAAATGGCACGGGTCGCTGAAGATCTTTCAGGAGTTCCAGGACCAGTGTGCCAAGGGCGGGTTCGAGCTCGATTTGGGGATACATCTGAAGAACCTGATGGCTTTTGCGACTGGCCAGTCGCGTTTCCAGACTGTGGCCAACCTTCCGGCCCAGACCTTCCAACGGGCGTGGGAGGATTGCTCGCGAGGCATGGAGTTCGCGCTCAACTTCCTCAAGAACAACGCGGGCATCGACAGCCCAGCCCTGCTGTCATCACCGTTCTTGCTGGTCACGCTCGGCTACCTTGGCAACAAGCGGGGCTACGAGATCTCACCCGAAGAGGCCGAAAAGCTACGGTATTGGGTGCTGGTATCGAACGCGAAGGGCCGATACTCGCGCGGGTCGAGCGAGACCATTCTTGACCAGGACCTGTTGACAATCCGCCAGGGCGGCGACGCCACCGCACTGATCGATCGCCTGCGCCTGCAGGTCGGCCGGCTCGACGTGTCGCCCGAGGAACTGGAAGGCCGCACGCAGCGAAGTGCGCTCTTCAAGACGATGTTCCTGGCGTTCCGCGCTGCTGGTGCAAAGGACTGGCAATCGAACCTCGCGATTGCCCTGGACCACGCCGGCGCGCAGCACAAGCTGCAGTTCCATCACATCTTTCCCAAGGCCGTACTTGAAGGGCACTACACGGCCCGGGAAGCGGACGACATCGCGAACCTCTGCTTTATCAGCGGCAAGACGAACCGTCGGATCAGCGACCAGGCTCCTGCCCAGTACTTCCCGGACGTGATCAAGAAGGTCGACATGGCCGCACTCGAGGCACAGAGGATTCCGACAGAGCCCGCACTACTGGGTGTGGCCGCATACCCGGAGTTCCTACGCCAGCGCCGGGCCCTGGTGGCAAAGCGGCTTAACGAGTTCTTGGGGGTTTGACTACCTGTGCTCGCGCATCCAACATACCTGGAGCGCAGGCGATCTCTGGTAGCGTGTCCCTATGCCGCTGCCTCGCGGGGCATCGCGTCCCAGGTTCTACCTTGCAGAACCCGGCCAGCCCGTTTCTTGTTCACGCCGCCCCACTGTTTGAAGAAGAAGGGCACATCTGACGCAATGCACTGGTCGCGGATCTCGAGAACCCATTCCTCCCGCATCGGCCTTGCTCCTGGTCCGGACTCGCCACCAACGATCACCCAGTCGATGCCGTTGAGGTTCAGACTGGGCAACGGCCCGAGTAGCGGCTCGAGCGACAGGAACTTTACCGCTGCGGCGGTCGTATTCAGGTCAGCAATTCGGGGGAGGTAGCGCTCGGCCTCGACGCTCACGCCCATCCAGACGTTGGGAGGCCAGGTCAGGTCGGCGGCGAGCTCGCGGAGCCGCGCAGACCTCTTGGTGAGGATCTGGAACCGGTGCCAGTGGGCACGTTGCATGACGCTGAACACCCGCTGGATGAAGTCCAGGGGCACCGCCTCGTGGAAGAGATCACTCATCGAGTTGACGAAGATGGTTCGCGGCTTCCTCCAACGCAATGGGGCGGACAGGACAGAGGGGTGAAGTGTGAGCGCGAAGCCGTTTCGGTAGGTCTCCTGCCCCATTGCCTTCAGGCGGAAGGCCATTCGTTCCGCGTAGCAGTGCTGACACCCTGGGCTCACTTTCGTGCAGCCCGTGACCGGATTCCACGAAGAGTCGGTCCACTCGATCCTTGTAGGGCCAGCCATTGCCTAGCCTCCAGCGGGGGGGAAGCATACAACGAGATCGTCCGCGAGCGCCCCGGCGCGCCGTTTCTTTGCCAATGGATCGCGGACTTTGATATGCCCTTCTATGAGCAACTGCTTGAGAGCGCTCTTATAGTCCCTCAGGACGAACGCCTTGCCGATGTGATGCTGCTCGAAAACCGCCCGCACCTGAAGTTCGCACCCCGCGAAATCGCGGCGCAGCATTGGGGCGAGTTCCTCGGGTGGGGACAGCAGTGCCAGCAACCCAGGGTAGTTCGCGTCCGCTGGCACGTATTCGAAGGACCCGTCAATCAAGCTCGGGCGCGTGCTGAGGTCTCGCATTACCTCCTTCATGATGGTGTAGCCGAGCACGTGCTTTGTGACAAACACGAGGTGGTAGGACCGATGATGGGGCGCGGTCAGGTGAAACCGAAAAGGAAGAACATACTTAGCGCCCACCTCCATGAGAGCACCGTCTAGCTGGGACAGTGCCTCGGCCTCTTGTTGCGCCGGTGCCAACGAGGGCATGCGGGTCCTGAGCTCCGCGGCACGGACCGGGCTGAACAGTGCCTCCATCGCCGGGTCGACGAGCGGGTTCTGCAGCGCCCTGCGGACCGCCTCGAAGTTGAAGAAGAAGAGACACTCGCAGCCCCAGTCCTTGACGAGCGACCCTATGAGCGCCCTCGTGAGCCCCTTGTAACCCCAGGGGTCTACGAAGGCAAACGTCGGTGCGAGGCGGACCCTGGCCAGTTCTTCGGTGAATCCATCGTCTACTTCCTTCTGATAGATGTGGAACCCCTGCTTCAAAGATGGGATGTCGGGAAGGCCCTCCATCGCAGCGCGGAGCTGGGCAGCGTGCACGGGGTCGGCGTCGTTCAACACGAGACGCACCACCCCTCGGAGGCGCGCGTTCGCAAGAACCTGCTCGGCGACCAGGATTGGGGTAGACGGTGAACCATCATCGTAGTAGCCCGGCCCAGCCATCAAATCCAGGTAGACGAGCGAGCCCCCAGGCCGGAGCTGCGCGGCCATGATTTTGGCCCAGGCCGGGAAGTACTTCGCAACGATCTGAGCCTTGATCTTCGAGTGCTGGCGCGGTTCGTCGAAGAACTGATCCGTCATTGATATCTCCAGTGTTCGTTCGAAGATCCCAGTAACCAATATAGTAGTCACACCAGCCAAAGTCAAGGCTGAGTCTCCGAGCTCCCGATCGTCCTTGGCCCTTGTGACGTGGTGCTGCAGAAGTACAGCGCGCGAGCGGCGGCTAAGGGTGGGGCTGGCAGTGGCGGCCTTGGCAACATCGTTCATGGGGGGCGGGTTTGCTTCGTCCCGACGGCCCGCGGGTTCTGACAGCACGGGCCACGGCGACGAAGAAGAATGGGTTGGCTTTCCCGGGCCGGACGCCAGATTCGGGGGACCTTGCGGTGGCGATGAGATTGCCACGTCGCCAGGCTGCGCCTGGCTCCTCGGTATGACAGCCCCCTGACAACGGCCGCGCGCCAGGCGGGCGCGCCGCACACGGAAGTGACGGGTTGCTCCGCAACCGTGGGGCGGGCGCCCCCGCCCTCGGTCGCCGGTGGTCTGAGGACGGGAGTAAAATCATCGAGGGGATCCGCAAAACTTAACGATGTCCCTTCCATCTGGGACGTTGCTCGGCCCGTACGAGATCGTCGGCCTG
>JAKALX010000152.1 GCA_021823905.1 Chloroflexota bacterium
GGCGAAGTCCGCCATGCGCGGCTTTTGCTGGAGCTCAACGCTGGGCAGGTGCTTCAACACCCCGGCCATGAGGTCGAACAGGGCGCCCAGGATGAGGGGCTGAGCGGCCTCAAAGGACTTCCAGAACTCTTCCTCGTCACGCCGGCCGGCATCGTCGATCTTCGGGAGCGTGACCACGACGGCCCGGTCGAGGAGGTCGCTGCGAGTTGCGAGTTCCTCGATGCCGTTTAGAATCGCGGGCCGCCGATACTCGAAGATCACCTCGTCCCCGTCGGTGAACAACTGACGAGCCGCAAAGGCCCCGCCGGTCACGATTCGGCAGAAGGCGTCGCTCAGCCAGTCAGGGATGGTTGACAGGTTGTCGAACGTGACGAGCCAGGAGCGCGACGCTGCGATGGCCAGGTCGTGCTCGTGCCGTGGTTGACCGCGGAGGATTCCCTTGGCCGGGTCGACGAGCATCCGGAGGACTCGAAGGAGCGTCGACTTCGCCGATCCCTGAGGACCCTGGATGATCAGCACCGGGACGGGGAAGGAGCCGAACAAGGCGGCCACCAGCCAGGCACCCAGCAGCACGAACATCTCGGCGGAGGCGACGTTCACGAAGGGTCGGAGCTGGCTCAGCGAGCCGCCGCGTGCCGGCAGGGGCAGTGGCAGGGCTGACTTGGGGCGCTCGAAGTTGATCGGAGCGTCCGGGGCTATCTCCCAGCCGTCCGCCGTGACCTTGACGACGGAGGGGCCCTCCTTCCTGGCCAGGTCGACGTAGTACTCACCGCCGTCCGCACCGACTCGGATGAACGTGACTTGCTCGGGGCTGTCGAACTCGGCCCGCGCCTCCAGGACACCGATCGCGTCCTCCAGTGCCTGTGCGGGCGGGGCGCTGCCGGTGGCGTCGAAGTACTGGTGCCGCAGCCAGAGCCGGAACTCGCTGGAGCGCACTCGCCAGACCTGGCGCTGTTCCCGGACGAGGACGGAGACGAACGCGACGTGGTCCGGCGAGTGGAAGAACGTCAGGGAGTCTGCGGAGTCGATCATTGTGGCGGAGGCGGAGGGCTTGTCGCCGGCCTTTTCTGCCTGCCTGGCGGCGAGTGCCTCGATGGCGCCCGTGGTGGTGCTCTGCGCGGCGCCGCCCTGGATGACCTGGAGCGGCGGGATGTCGTGCTCGTTAGCCACGGCGCCCCCCCTTCAGCTTCCGGGTCAGCTCCTGGCCTGCGAGGTAGTTGACGATGGCGACGACCTCGCTGTCGGGCTTGGGCGGCGAGCACTTCGCCAAGTTCCAGGCCCGGACGAGGTCCAGGACCACGTAGGGGTCGACTCCCTTGGCGATGAGGTGGGCCGCCAGCTTCACCATGGCGCCGTGCCGCTCACCCTTCTCGGCGCCGCCGGCCACCAGGTCGCGCCAGCCCTCTGCAGTCTTGGCGGTGTGCTTCTGGAGCGACGCGGAGGTGCGCGCCACCGCGATCAGCGGGTCCGGGTCGAGGATTGGACCGGCCGTGTAGGTGATGAAGGCCGTGCTGATGCGCGCTTCCGGGCAGCTGGGCAAGTACCATACGCGGGCGGGGTCCGAGGCGTGCTCGTCGACCGGCACCCCGATCCTGGAGACGACCTCGGACCAGAGGAGCTTCCCATCCTCCGGCGTGACCCAGCGGCTGACCGGCAGGAAGACCCTGGCGCAGCGGTCGGTGGGTCCGCCGGACATGTCGGAGAAGGAGCTGTGCATGGCGGCGGCGTAGCCCGACACCCACTGGTAGACCTTCTGGACCTCCTCCACGCTCCGGTGGTCGTAGTCGAGGACGATCCCCGTCAGCCACGCCACGCCCGCGTTACCGCGCTTCGCACCCTCCCGGTAGATAGTCGGCGAGTAGCAGGCGCTGCCCGCCTTGGCGTCGCGGACGATGTGCTTGTCGCCGAACAGGTCACCGAGAGTGCCTGTCTCGGACCTGGGGATGTTGTCCTTCTCGCTGTGGAAGACCGCGACCGTGGTGGGGACGTCGTAGCCGTTGTAGATGGAGTTCTGCGGTGTTACAGAGTTCATGGTGTGTGTGCAGCTCGCGCTCGGGGGGCCTTGGAACCGACCCGGCGCGGGCTGCTCCTTTCTTACGCGCCGGGGTTGTTGGGGTTGGCAGGGCATTCCTGGTCAGCGATCGCCGAGGCCACGTCGGCCAGGCGCTGCCGGATCAGGAAAGCGGTGGGAGGATAGAGCCCGAGCCCTCCCAAAGCCCGGGCGAGGGTGTGGCGGGCGAGCCCGAGGCGAACCGCCGCCGCGCGCTCGCCCACGACGGCGACCAGCTGCTTGAGGGACTCTTGCTCCTGGACCAGCAGCGGTGACCCGCGGCTGCCAGGAGGGGACTTCTCATCTTCGACCTGTGACATGTTCGATGCCTCCTTGAATAAGGAGGAGGCATCGCCACCAGCCCTGTTTGCCTTGTCTCTTCGGCCACTTACGTCGAAGGCGTAAGCGCCTTACGGGCTCTAGTCGGCATCTCCGGAGTCCGACTCACGGGTCAGGATATCCAGTGGATCGCCAGGCTGAAGGTCGCCGCCGGTGCCGCCCGGGACGCGAGAATCATCGAACTCAAGGGGCATGGAGGAGAAGGCATCGTCTGGCGCTCTTGCCCGAAGCTCCATCGCCTCGTAGACCGCGCAGGGGGTTCCTTCCATGCAGGTCTTGCACCGCTGGAAGTGGCGCCGGATCTTCGCGATAAGTTCGTCTTCCGCTTCCTTCTGCGCGTGCACTGCAGCGGAGCGCCCTCCAGTCGGCTTACTGCGACCGCGTCCGCGCTTCCGGCTGCTGCACTTGTCACTGCAGTAGGCCCGGTCCTTCCGCGTCGCGACGAATTCGCGACCACAATCTGGGCAACGGCGCAGCGTAGAGTCCAAGTCGTTGATAGCCGGCACAACCGAGACCAGTATGAAGTCCTTCCAATCTTCCGGGGCGGGAAAGCGCAGGGCTAGGGACTGTGCGCGCTTCTCTAGATATCCGAAGTGATCATACTCTGAGTATAGTATGCGCTTGCTGCTGGCGATGGCCGCGTCTCGCTCGGCACCAGCCACCTCACCCTTCTTCCGGAAGTCATGCCACATGGTGAATTCGTCGAGAACGGCAGCGTAGATCCTCATCTCCTCAGCCCTCTTCAGAACGTACGCAAGGACTTCTTGGACGGGTATCTCTGCCTTTCCTGACTCACGCACCTTCGAGCGGCGCACCCAGACCTCGAACCTAAGCGCAGCGATCATCCTGGCGCAGTGGAAGTCGAAGCGCGCAGTTCTCAATTGACGCTCTTCTGCCGACGACGGATCTGAAGTTCTCTGCCCCATGCAATCACCTCCCGAATGTGAAGGGTCCCAAACGGGCTCCGGCGCAGGGCCATCGGAGAAGCCCCGGGCGGTCGGTGTCGCCGACGTCCTGCCGCTGACGTCCACCGGGGACTGCTTGGCCTCTTCCCAATCTCGGACTTCAAGATCATGCTGATAGCATGCACGCGCCGATTGCCATCTCACGCTCCGCCGCCCAGATGGAAGCCTCTCGCCGCAATGGTCGCATGTCTGCCGGCCCCGTGACGACTGGGGGGAAAATCAGGGTCAGCACCAATGGCGTGATCAACGGGCTCCGGGCTGAGCGCGTCGTTCTGGCCCACGAGGACCCGGCCCAGTACGTCCAGCACGTTCAGACGTGGGTCGATTGCCTCCAGCCCATCGATGGAGCCGAGCTGGAGGTAGTGGTGTCGATCGCCGACCTACGGTGGCGGCTCCAGCGGCTCGACCAGATCGAGATGAACCGGACCTGCGCCGAGGTCCACGTCCAGCTCGAAGAGGCCTCTGAGCAGAAGCTCCTCATCATGGTCGAGAACGCTGCAAGGGCCACCTCCACCATGGCGGACGTCCTGGCGGCACCCAGGGTACGGGACGATGACGACCTCAAGGCGCTGCTGCATCTGGTTGGATCAGTCATCGACATGGTCCGGGCCGTCGAGGCTGAACAGCCCCGCCTCCATCTGGGCGCCGACCAACTGGCCCAGGCCGTGGGCTTCGCCGTGGTGCTCTCGGCCAATGAGATCGACACCGAGGAATTCGCTGCGCTCGCCGCCTGCGCCAGATCTATGGCCGACGCCGTAGCCGCCCAGCTCGCCGACGCTCGGGCCGCAGCCGAAAGGGCGAAGGAGGCCATTGCCGCGACCGTACCTCTGCCCGACGGCAAGGAGGTCGCTCTCCTGGCCAAGTACCGCCGCGACATCGAGCGGCGCCTCCAGGCGGAGATGACCTTCCTCAACGTGGTGCGGGACCGGAAGGCGCAAGTGGCCAGTTCCTCGGGTTTGCTTGGACAGCCGATTCTGATCCGGCTGGTGGGCGGAACCCGATGACGTCGCCAGCGTGGGATGGCTCCTCACATTCTCGAGCATCTCGGACCGCTTGATGAGCGTGAACCTCGCCTACCGCTAGGGCTAGGACTCCGTGAATCCGGCCGTCAGAAGGGGGGAGTGGGTGGAGCGTGCCGGGGGCTCACACGAGGGGGTCGGTGGCCTTCTCCAGATTCCTTGTAGACCCGCCAGCCGCACTGGCGTGACGCCGGGCCAGGAATACCCCCCCGCCCACATCCAGAATCGAGCCCAAGGAGGCCCCTGTCCCAAATTTTTGGGAACCTATGGGTGGCTGACTTTCCCGGGCGGCGAGCAGGTCGACCACCTGCAGCGGGAGCCCAGGCCCCTCGCCATCTAGAGCAGCCCTTCGCTTACCGAGCTAAAGGGAAGCGCGCCGACCTTCGGCCCGACTTCCCCAACTGCTACTGGATCACCTTGGAGACTTCTGGCGGTGCCGGTTGCTGCTGAAGACCCGGGTCACCAACGCCGCTCCGACGCCAACCACTACCATCCCCGCCGGCACGGCCCAGGCCCAGAGCGGCCCCACCTTCTGCTCCAGCAACCAGGCGATCCCCGTGAAGACCGCCAGCCGCGGGACCAGCCACTGGTAGCGCCTCACCTGGCCACCCGTCCGCAAGCATGGTGGTACGGGCAACCACGGCACTGCCAGCCGCGGATCGGGTAGCTGACGCCGCCGTCAATCGCCTTGAGGACGCCCCCGGCGGTGCGGAGGAAGTCGTCCTCGTCCTGGGCGGTGCGCTCGATGTCGGCGACCTGGACGGTGGGGACCTTGGTCTTGACGAGGATCTGGAACCGCAAGCCCACCTCGCCCATGCCGGCGCTCCGGGCAGCGATCTTGTAGCCGGTCATCTGGAGGTCGTGGTCGAGCTGATCGGCGCCGTACTTCCTGGCGGCCGTCTTGTGCTCGACGACCATCCGCTGGCCCTTCTCCACGATGATGAGGTCGATGAAGCCGACGAGGGCCTCCTCCAGGATCTCGCCCGTGTCAGGGTCGTGGAGTGGGACCGTGAACGGGTGCTCGACGGCCACGACCTCGAAGGGCGGTGCCTTCGCGGCGTGCTCGGCGAACGAGTGCAACATGGTCACGCCCTTGTCAGTGAGTGCGTGTACGTCGACTTCCTCGTCCTCGTCGCCCTGGAGCGGCACCTTGCCGTCCCGCGCCCTTTCCCAGGCAAATCGGAACACGTCGAGCATCAAGTCCCGGCGGAGCGGCGTCCCCGAGGCCTTGATCTCGCAATAGTGCGCCGCCAACGCCTCGTGGACAGCCGTGCCGAAGGCGAGGTTCACCGGCAGGAACTCCGGCGCCACGCCGCGGACGTACCTGAGCTCGAACTGCCTCGGGCAGCGCAACCAGCATTTCACCTGGGAGACGCTGGTGTAGAGCCCGGTCGGCATCTCCTTGCGGGCCATGTCAGCCCTCGGCCCCGGGCTCGTGCTGGGCCTGGTCGTGGCCGTTGCCCGCCTGGGCCGACATCGCGCTGATGAGCTTGCTGGCCTGGTCGCGGGTCAAGAACTCGGGCTGCGCCCCGAACTGCTGCTTCACGAAGGCGCGGAGGCCCTGCGGGTCGTAGCCGATCTTCCTGGCGATGGCCTGGATGGCGCCGAGCTGCTTCGAGGTGAGGCGGTTCCGGCCGGGGGCCGGGGACGGACGGGGCTGCTGGGTGGCCTGCTGAACCTGCGGAGCCTGGGGGGCCGGCGCAGGGGCCGGAGTTGGGCGCTGCGTGGGCATCGTCGAGACGGAGATGCTCTCGAAGGAACTCTCGGCCGGGATGTTGTCGTCGTCCAGGCTGCCCTCGTACGCCTGCCGGCCGACGCCGAAGAAGGCCGCCGCCTTCTTGAAAGCGTTGGTGTACGCGCCCTTCCTCGCGTCCGCCTCCGAGCTGGCCAAGTGGCCGCCGTCGGCCAGCGACTCCGCGAACACCATGAAGTCGCCGTTCTCCCAGGAGCCGAGCTCCAGGGTGATGTCCGCGATGGCCTCGAAGGCGGGGCGGCCGTTGGCCCGGGTGACCTCCTTCACCACCACCGTCCGGTGGGCGCGCCAGCCGCCCACGCCCAGGACCTCGTTGAGCCGGTTGGCGATGAACTGGTACCCGATCCCGCTGGTGTCGTAGCCGCGGCCCGTCAGCTTCCCCTCCGTGCGCTGGATAGCGTGCTCGGGGAACGGGGCGGCGAGCTGCTGGTAGATCTTCTTCTTCTCGTCGTTCGTCACGGTGGTGCTCCTCTCGGGCGCGTCGGCGCCCTGGAATGGCAACGCCCCCAGCGGCTCTCTGCCGAAGGGGGCGCCACCTGGTTGAAGATGTTCGGGGACTACGCGGCAGCGACCGGGAAGTCGCGGCCGACGGAGTTGTTGGTTCCACAGCGTGGGCAGAGGACGTGAACGTCCTGGGCGCCGTCGACGAGCTCCCATTCAGGCATGCCCCACTGCCCCACGTACTCGATGAGGACCGGCTCCACCGTCACGAGCCTCCACCAGTTCACCATCACCTCCAGCGGCGCCCCGCAGTCGAGGCACGCGCAGATCGGCTTCATCATGGCGTTCTCCGGATAATGAAGCGCCCCCGGCCGACCTGAACCGGGAGCGCCCCAACCTCAGTCCTGCCGCGACCTCTGCGCGTTCATGGCGATGATGATCCCCAGCAGTAGCTCCAGCAGGACCATCCACCAAGTGAACCCGCGCGGCCGGTAGACCAGTCTCTTCCAGGTCATCCGCGACCTCCTCTGGATCGCCGGCCGGCGAACCCGATGGAGTAGGAGGCCAAGGACCGAGGCTTCCTACTTGAAGAGCTTCTCCGCGGCGGCATCATCGAGGCTGGTCAGGTCGGTGATGACCTGGACCTCGTCGCACCAGGGGGTCAGCCACTCCTTCTCGACCCCGATCCCGAGCCCGTAGCTCGCGACGTCGCGAGTGGCAGCCAGCTCCCGAAGCTTCGGCGCCATGGCGGCGTCGCTGCCGCCGTCGGTGACGAGGACCAGGTCGGCCTTCTTGAGCTGGCCCTGGTTCTGCTGGATGAGCTCCAGCCCCCTGTTGACGGCGTCGGCGATCTCGGTGCCCCCGGCGCAGGAGGTGAAGAGCGCCGCCTCGGGGAGCGGCTCACCGGGCTTCACCACGAACTCGGCCTTCACCCTGTAGTCGAAGCACACGAGCGCGAACGGCCGACGCTCCCGCTGGGCCTGGTCGAGCAGCGCCAGGGCGAGGGCGGTGGCCCAGATGTCTCTCGGCCCGTCCATTGAGCCGGACTTGTCGAGGAGCACCACCAGCGGCCCTTTGCCCAACGGCTGGCTGCCGATGAGCTGGTACTGGAGACACTGGCGCTCCAGCAGGTTCTTGAGGAGCACCAAGCGGTGTCCCCGCTTCGAGAGCTTCACCAGTTCGGACGGCAGGAGCCGCCCGAGGTCGGCCCCCTGCTCGATGTCGCTGATCTCGTCCGCGCCGTGCTTCAGCTTCTGGCGGCGCTTGGAGGCGGCGATGCGCTTGAACCTGCCTGCGAGGAGGGCGATCTGCTTGAGCCTGGCGTCTGTCTTGAGCCTGGCGGCCAGGGCCCTGATGGACTTGGCGGAGAGCTGGCCGCCGATGGCGGTGCTCGTCCCCGGCATCCCGGTCATCCCGACCTCGGCGAGCCCCTCCAGCGTGTCCCGGAGCTCGTCGACCGCTTCGGACGCCTTCTCGCACGCCGAGCCGATAGACCGCCTGATGGTCTCGGGCGCCTGCTGCTGAGGATCCTCCGGCACCTGGGGCCGCAGGGTGGCCATCAAGCTCTCAACGGCGATGCCAGCGGCCATAGCCTCGCCCTGGCACTCGGCCATCAGGCGCCCGAAGGCGGGCAGCTCCTCGCACGCCTTGTGGACGCTCTCGGCCCACGCCCTGAGCTTCGGGTCCTGTTGGCGGGCGGGGAGCAAAGTCAGCTCCCCCGAGTAGACCCGGTCGAAGACTTCGTCCTCGAACTTCAGGAGATGGGCCTCCTGCCCGAGCGCACCCATCGTCTCGGCTATCTGCTCTGCCTCCCCCGCGGGCACCCGGGGGTCGTTCGCGCCGTGGATGATGAAGAGCGGAGCCC
>JAKALX010000153.1 GCA_021823905.1 Chloroflexota bacterium
GGCCGACTTCGAGCCGTGGATGCAACGCGCGGCGGTCGGCGAGACGCTGGCGCACCTGGAGTACCTCTTCGAGCTCGGCCGGCTGGCCAAGGTGATGCGTGGGACGACGCTCTACTGGCTGGCGGTCTGAATTCACGATTCACGATTCACGATTCACGATTCACGATTCGGTCTGACGGGCGGCACGAGCCCCGCGCATTCGCACTTCCCCGGTTCGAAGCGGTAGCCGCGGCCCACCGTGGCCGCATAGCCCGCACGGGATGCACGCCGGTCGTGCCGGCGATGCGTTCGACCTGTTTCCACGGCTCGGGCGAGGGCATGTTGACGACGCACTCCGCCGTGCGCTCGCCGTCGTCGCGAAAAACGATAAAAACGCCTAGTGGCAGTAGGGTTTTGGCCTACTACAGATTCAGCGGACTGGCTACTGCTGGGCCTACCGGGCGGCCTACTGTGGGCGTCGCAGTAGCCGGGACCAGCCGGGATAGTAGTGCGGGGGACGAATTCACGATTCACGATTGCCGATTGCCGATTGTCGATTGACGAGTTTGGGAGCAGGGGAGCACAGGGCGGGGTGGAGGTGGAAGGGGGTGGTGGCACGCGGGAGCCGATTGGCGATTGGCGATTGCCGGGGCGGGTCGACGCTGCTCGCCATGCGGATGTCCGCCGGTCGATAACAGCCGGTTCCCTATACGTCGTAGTGAGGGGCGCTCGATCGCAGGCAGCGAGGATCCGTGAGTAGTGGACGCCATCCGCAAGCATGGCCGGCGTCCTCCCTGCGGTCACGCTTCAGCGCGGTAGTTGCACCCGAGTTCCGCGCCCAGGCCGAAGTAGTGGCGGAAGACGTAGAACAACGGGCTCCATCGGCTGGTGTCGACATGGTTCGACCCGGGGATCACGATGGACTCGTGCGCGTGAACACGTTCCACGCGCGTCTCGATCGCTGCCATCGGGGTCGGGCCGTCGGATTCGACCGGCGTGGCGTGGTGGATGGCCAGGACCCGGACCTCGAACTGGATCGGACATTCGGCCACTCGCGGCGGCGCCACGACCTCCGAGGCGAGCGGCGTGAGCGCCGCGCACTCGAACTTCCTCGGTTCGAAGCGGTAGCCCATCGCAATCTTGTAGCCGGGCACCGGATCGACGCCGGTCGTGTCGGCGATGCGTTCGACCTGCTTCCAAAGCTCCGGGGAGGGCATGTTGACGACGCACTCCCGCGTGCGCTCGAGGTTGAGGAACCCCCGGCCGTTGGTCGCCATGCCAAGAACGAGGCGGTTGCCCAGCGCCCACGAGGAGGACATGGGCGAGAGGTTGGGCGTGCCGTCGGGGTTCAACGTGCTGATGAGCGAAACAGGTGTCCCGTAGTAGAGGACGGACGGCTTGATGGTCAGGTGGCGAGGCGTGTCGGTCATGGCTCCAACGTACCCGCCGCGAATGGCCGATCGTTTCGGCGACGAACGAAATGACGCGAGATCCGACTGCCGTACGATAGAGGTGTGACAGCGATGGACATCGGCCCACACGCAGAGAACGGTTCGCTGGCCTCGGTGGCGAGCCTGGTTGGTGACGCTTCGCGGGCGGCCATGCTCTCGGCGCTGCTCGACGGGCGAGCGCTGACCGCCGGGGAGCTGGCGCGGATCGCGTTGATCGCGCCGCAGACCGCCAGCAGCCACCTCGCGCGGCTTGTGGACGCAGGGCTGTTGGCGCTCGATTGCCAGGGCCGCCACCGCTACTTCCGCATCGCGAACGCCGACGTTGCCCACGCGATCGAAGCCCTCTCGGCGATAACCCGATGCCAGCCGTCAGAGGCGGCGACACCTGCTCGACTCACCGAGATCCAGTGCGCCCGCACGTGCTACGACCACCTGGCGGGCCGCCTTGGGGTCGGGCTGGCCGACGCGCTGCTCGCGCGAGGCATCCTCTCGCGCTGCAACCGGGAGTTCGTTGTAACCGCGCCGGGCGAACGCTGGCTCCGGCAGTTTGGCGTAGACGTCGAGAGGGTTCGCCAGGCGAAGCGAAAGTTCGCCACCACGTGCCTCGATTGGACAGAGCGGCGGCACCACGTTGGTGGGGCGCTCGGGGCGGCGCTCGCGGCGCGGTGTTTCGAGCAGGGCTGGGTCGCAAGGATCGACGGCAGCCGCGCGCTCAGGATCACCGTCGCGGGCCGCGTCGCGTTGGAGCGGGAGCTGCGCCTCTCGATTCTAGGTCCCCGCTAGCGCCGCTCCTCGGCGATGCGCAACGGTTCCCATGTGATGCGGTCACGGTAGCCGCGGCCCACCGTGGCCGCATCGCCCGCACGGGACCGCCGCGTACACTGCGCCCGGACTCGATCTGACGGGAGGACGCCCATGGGCCAGAGCAAGACCACCACGATGCATCCCGGGCTTGTGCGCCTCGGCGAGCAGCGCGCGGCGAGCGTCCAGAACCGGGTGGCGGACGGCATCACGTGGTTCGCGGGATCGATGTGGTTCGTCTACCTCCACGTCGTCCTGTTCGCCTACTGGATCCTGACCGACGGCACGCCGTTCAACGACCCGTTCCCCTTCGGGCTCCTCACGATGATCGTCTCGCTCGAGGCGATCTTCCTGAGCACGTTCGTGATGATCAGCCAGAACCGCGCCGACCTCCGGCGCCAGGTGCTGGCGGACCACGAGTGGCAACTGGTGCAGGACGAGGAGCAACAGAACGAGGAGCTGCTGACCATCTCGAGGCAGCTGTTGGAGCTGACGCAGCGGGTGCACACGCTGACGACGGAGATGCACACGACCATCAACGCGCCAAAGTAGCGGGCGCGGGCGGGGGATTGGTCTTGCGCCGACCTTTCCGATCGGCCAAGATCGCGGTTAGCACTCATTGACAGGGAGTGCTAATATGCTCCCTGCACAAGCAAACATACCTCTGGAGTAAGCCCTACATGGCCAAGCAATTGCTCTTCGACGAAGAGGCGCGCCACTCCCTGAAGCGCGGTATCGACGCCCTCGCCGACGCGGTCAAGATCACCCTCGGCCCCAAGGGCCGGAACGTCGTGCTCGACAAGAAGTTCGGCGCCCCGACGATCACCAACGACGGCGTCACCATCGCCAAGGACATCGAGCTCGAGGATCCCTTCGAGAACATCGGCGCTCAGCTCGCCAAGGAGATCGCCTCCAAGACCAACGACATCGCGGGCGACGGCACCACCACCGCGACCGTCCTCGGCCAGGCGATTGTCCAGGAAGGCCTGAAGAACGTCGCTGCCGGCGCAAACCCGATGGGCCTGAAGCGCGGCCTGGAGGCCGGCTCCGCGGCGCTCGTGGAAGCGATCAAGAAGAACAGTATCAAGGTCACCGAGCGCAACCAGATGGCCCAGGTCGCCACCATCTCCGCCAACAACGACCCGTCGATCGGCGATCTCATTGGCGAGTGCATGGAGAAGGTTGGCAAGGACGGCGTGATCACGGTCGAGGAGTCGAAGGGCATCCAGACCGAAGTCGAGTACGTCGACGGCATGGCCTTCGACCGCGGCTACATCAGCCCCTACTTCGTGACCAACCCCGACCGCATGGAGACCGTGATCGAGGAGCCCTATGTCCTCGTCACCGACAAGAAACTCTCGTCGGTCCAGGAGCTGCTGCCGCTGCTCGAGAAGATCCTCCAGGTCACGAAGAACCTCGTCCTCATCTGCGGCGACTGCGAAGGCGAAGCGCTTGCCACCCTCGCCGTGAACAAGCTGCGCGGCACGATCAACGTCCTCGCCGTCAAGGCCCCCGGCTTCGGCGACCGCCAGAAGGACAACCTCGGCGACATCGCCGTCCTCACTGGCGGCACCGTGATCTCCGAGGAGATCGGCCGCACGCTCGAGAGCGTCGAAGTGGCCGACCTCGGCCGCGCCCGCCGCGTCGTTTCGACGAAGGAAGAGACGACGATCATCGAGGGCAAGGGCAAGAAGAAGGAGATCGACGCGCGCATCGCCCAGGTGCGGGCGATTCTCGAAGAGTCGAAGAGCGACTGGGACAAGGAGAAGGCCCAGGAGCGCCTCGGCAAGCTCGCCGGCTCGGTCGCCGTCATCAAGGTTGGCGCCGCGACGGAAGTTGAGCTCAAGGAGAAGAAGCACCGCGTCGAGGACGCCCTCAGCGCGACCCGCGCGGCCGTCGAAGAGGGCATCGTTCCCGGTGGCGGCGTCGCTCTTATCAACGCCCTCTCCGCGCTCGACAAGGTGAAGCTGGAAGGCGACGAGGCGACGGGCGTGAAGATCCTTCGCCGCGCCCTCGAGGAGCCACTTCGCCGCATCGCGATCAACGCCGGCAAGGACGGCTCGGTCATCACCGAGGAAGTCAAGAAGCTCGGCAAGGGCCAGGGCTATGACGCCCAGAAGGGCGAGTTCGGCGACATGATCGCCAAGGGCATCATCGACCCGGCGAAGGTGACGCGTTCGGCCATCGAGAACGCGGTCTCCATCGCCGCCATGGTGCTGACGACGAACTGCCTGGTGACCGACCGGCCCGAGCAGCAGGCCGCCGCCCCGGCCGCTCCGCCCATGTACTAGACCGGCGCCGGGCGCAACGCTTCACGCGTGGCGTGCGAAAGCCGACAATCTAGATGAACCCCGACTGGGGGTGCGGCCCCTGCCGCACCCCCAGTTTGCGCCCCGCCGTCCCGGGCCGAAGAGGCCGGGGGCGCCGGGGCGACGCATACCGAATTCGCGGGGAAACAGCCATGCGCGGTGAGAACGGTATCCAGGTTGATTTCAACGCGCTCGAAGAGGTGCTGCGGCGGGCCGACGTGCTCACGATCGGCTTCACCCTCTTTCCAGAGCGGCTGCTCGTCGATCTCCGCATGAGCGCGGCCGAGGAACAGTTCGCCGGCATCGTCGAGCCAGTGGCAAGCGTGCAGGATCGGTACCTCTGGCTTGGCCAGAACCGCGGCACGTTCGGCGCACCGGAGGCGTTCTCGTTCTTTGTTTGGCCCTGGACTGTCCAATCCCTCGCGGGTGGAGACGTGCTGCGAACGCTGCGCGACCGCTTTGCGCCGGCTGGCCTCAGGCAATTCGAGGACGCCCTGCGACGTGCGCTTGAGCTAGAGACGCGTGCTATTCTCGATGCCGTGAAGGGCGAGCAAACCTGGCCCGCGATCTGGGAAGCGCACCCCACAAACCGCCTGGAGCGCCAGGAGCCATGACGCCGTTGGTCCCCGAGCGCAGGCGCGTGGTGATCACCGGGAAAGTCCAGGGCATCGCGTTCCTCCTCTGGGTCCGGAACGTGGCCAACTCGCTCGAGCTCTCTGGCAGCGTGCGCCCCCTGGAGGACGGCCGCTGTGAAGCGATCGCCCAGGGCGACAAGCAGCTGGTGAAGCAGTTTGTTGTGGCCTGCAAGCATGGACCGGCGGAAGCGTCGATCGACAACATTGAGCAGTTCGTCGAGCCGGTCAACGCGCGAGAGACAACCTTCGTGGTGTACCGGACCCCGTGGCGTCAGATCCACGATGCGCCAGAACGACGCCCCGGGCACTGAGCGCGGCGGGGATGTTCAGGAAGCACCCGGCTTGCGCTGGTTAACTACGCGTCAACTGGTGCACAAGCTGTCCCTAGTCGTGAACACGGGATCGGGATAACCTACGTCGCACCATGGCCGAGTGGACATTTCTGACGAACCACGCACACGTCCTCCTTTGCATCACGGAGGATCCGAACGCCCGCCTGAAGGATCTCGCTGAGCGAGTCACGATCAGCGAACGGGCCGTGAAGCGGATTGTGGCGGATCTGGAGCACACCGGGTACATCTCCCGGAAGCGCTTCGGGCGCCGCAACCGTTACGAGGTGCACCTCGAGCAGCAGATCAACAGCCCGGTGACACGCGGCCTGGAGGTTGGCGCGCTGCTCGCGCTCCTTGTGCCGGTTTTGACCAACGTCATGTAAGGGTCCAGGGCCGGCGACCAGCGCTATCGCTCCTTCCACGCTGCCGGCCGCTTTTCCAGGAAGCTATTCATGCCTTCCTGCCCGTCGGCGGTCTGGCTCGCCGAAGCCATCATCTCCACCGCGTAGGCATAGGCCTTCGGCTGGTCCATGTCGATCTGGGCGTAAAAGCTCGCCTTGCCGAGGCTCTTCGACAGAGCGCTCCCGCGGGTGGCGCGAGCGAGCAGATCGAGCGTTGCTGCTTCGAGCTCTTCGAGCGGAACCACACGGTTCACAAGCCCCCAGTCGAGCGCGGTGGCCGCGTCGATCGGGTCTCCCGTGAGGGACATTTCGAGCGCGCGCTTGCGGCCGACGTTGCGGCTGAGCGCCACCACCGGCGTGTGGCAATAGAGGCCGCCCTTGCCGCCAGGAACGGCGAAACTCGCGTTTTCCGAGCAGACGGCAAGGTCGGCGCTCGCCACGAGCTGGCAGCCAGCCGCGGTGGCGAGGCCGTGCACGCGGGCGATCACCACCTGGGGCGCCTGCTGCATGAGCGTCATCAGCTCGGTGCACGTCTGGAGGAGGCGGCGCATCTCGGGGAGGCTGGCGCCGGACATGTCGGCAAAGTCGTGGCCGGCCGAAAACACAGGCCCGTTGGCCGCGAGGATGATCCCGCGAGCATCGGAATCACCGGCGTCGCGGAAGGCCGTGATGAGCTCGCGCATGTGCGCCAGCGATAGCGCGTTGCGCCGCTCCGGCCGGTTCATGGTGATGGTGGTGTAGCTGCCCTCGCGCTCGGTGGTGATGTGTTCGTAGCCCATGCTGCGCCTCCGCCGAAATTGTCGAACGCCTGCTGCCGGTTGTCGACTCGACGATCAGGGCTCAACAGGAAGGCCCCGGCATGCGCCGGGGCCCTGGATGAGCGGTTCGGGTCGGGTTAGTGCTGGCCGTTCTCCTGGCCGTTCCCCTTCGGATGCCCCGTATGCGGATTGTTGACGAACTTCGCCACGCGGGCCGGGAGGTTCGCCAGCATCTTGTCGTGCTGCGCCTGGGTGATCTTGCCGTCGGCGAGCGCCTTGTCGAGGGCCGCCGTCGCGTCAGCCGTCAGCGTGTTGATGACGGTCTGCGTCTGACCGCCGGCGAGCTGCGCGATGGTCTGGCCGTTCTTCAGGTCCTGGAGCAGCGTCTTCGGTTCGATGCCAAGGATCCCGGCGACCGTCTTCAGCTCGTGTCTGCCGAATGCCCGGATCTTGGCCGCATCCTCGCCCCGCTTGTGCTTCGGCTCGGCGGCGAACAGTTTGTCGAGCGCCGGACCGGCCTTTTCGGTCAGCTTCTGTGCCTGCGCGTCCGTGATCTTCCCGGCTTTGAGGGCGTCCTGGATGCGGGCATCGACGTCGGCGAGGACGAGCGCCTCGACAGCCTTCGGATCCTTGCCGTTGGCGGTGAGGATGTCGTTGATGCTCTTGCCGTTCTTGAAACCGTCCTTGAAGACGTCCTTCGAAAGGCCCGATTGCTTGATGATGTCGGCCATCAGGTTCCTGAAGACGCCGGGCTTTTCCTTGGCGGCCTGTTGGATGGCGACGGGGGTGGGGTCGTTGCCGTGCGAGCCCTGCTGAGCGTAGGCGACACCACCGCCGAGAACGCCAAGGGTCAGCGCTCCGGCGATGCCCATCGCCGCGAGCTTGCCGCTGATGAGAGTGGTGAACATGCTGTGCGAGATCTCCTTCGAATGACCGGCGCCACGAATGCTGGCTGCCGGGCGGGGCAGTTTGCGTTCCCGCACCCTTCACATGGCGCCGGCCCGCCAGCGGGTGACGGGCAACGCGCGCCTTTACGATTCCTTGCCGGATATGGGCGGCTACCTGTGCCGCTCGACCCAGCGGCCGCGAAAGAGCAGCAGATCACCGCTCCGGACCGAAACGCGCGCGGGCGGCCGGGCCACCTCGTTGTGAACTCCCAGGGGGCTGAACGCGAGGCTCCGATCCTGGAGGTTCCAGCGAAGGCCGCTGGTGGTGATTCCCGTGCAGGCGCCAAGGGCGACCAGCGAAATCACCGTACCGGCTGGCGCCTCGACGACGGATTCGCCCTCGACGAGCGATACCTCGAACTGATCGTCATGGATGGCGAGCCGAACTCGGCCGCGAAAGACCACGAGCACAGAGAGATTCGCGAGGGCGTGGTCCGCGCGCCCGCCGCCGGCGCCGATCACGTCGATGTCGGCCGCGCCGCTCTCAATCGCGAAGGCAATCGACTTTTCGAGGTCCGTGGAATCGGGCGTGCCCATGTGGTGAAAACGATCGGCGGCAATGACGCCACGCGCGGCATCGCTGGCCGAATCGAGGTCCCCGACAACGGCGTCGACGGCGAGGCCCAGGGTCAGCGCTTTGTCGACCCCTCCGTCGGCGGCGATGACGAGATCGGCGCGGCGAGCGAGATCCCGGGCAAGGGATGCGGCGGGTGGATCACCGTTTGCGACAACGAGGGCGCGCACCGGCCCAGTAAACGCGACTGTTCGGGCTGGCGCCAGTGTGGCACGTCGGC